>NZ_JBIDAK010000040.1:0-62473 GCF_043202455.1 Kitasatospora sp. NPDC048194 | reverse complement strand
CCCGGAGAGCCGGACGGCCACTCCGGAGGAGCCACTGAAGGCAAGACCCCATTAGCCACATCCGGCCCTCCCGGGCCACCCAACACCTTATGGAGACCGCCATGAGCGACCAGAGTCCCATCGCCCCCCTCGCCGCCAGAGAGCGGCTGATGACCGAACCCGGCCTCGGGGCGGGCAACTTCCTCGACCACGCGGTCGCGGCGAACCCCCACCGGTCCGTCCCCTTCGTCCACACCCATGGCACCGACCACCGCGGCGAGGTCGTGCTGCGCGGCCACAGCCTGCTCGACCTGGTCGCCCTGCGCGACCGCTACGCCGCCTGGTACCACGCCAACGGGGTCCGCCCCGGCGAGCCGGTCGCCGTCGTGGTCGGCGAGGGCCTGGAACCGCTGCTGCACTTCCTCGCGCTGACCTCGCTCGGCGCCGTCCCCGCGCTGGTCAACGACGCGATGCGGCACGACGTGATGGTGCGCTACCTGGACCACGTCGGCGTGGTCGGTGTCGTCGCCGACGACACCACCCGGCTGGCCGCCGCCTACCGCCGGGACCCGCAGCGGCGCCCGCGCTTCCTCGCCCTCGCCGCGGAGGTCCGCGCCTTCGACGCCGACGCCGTCGAACTGCCCGCCGAGCACCCGTACCGGCACGCCCCCGACGACGTGGTGGCACTGATCCACTCCTCCGGCACCACCGGCACCCCCAAGTCCACCATGCTGGCGCACCGCGGCTTCTGGGACGGCAAGCAGCCGCGGATGGTGCGCTTCCCCGCCGAGCCGTACGACCGGCTGATGTCGCTGATGCCGCACACCCACGCGGGCGGCCTCAGCTACTTCCTCACCGCCGTGCTACTCGGGCTGCCGACGGTGGTGATGTCCGACTGGCGGCGCGCCGTGGTCGAACCGGTGATGGAGGCCTTCCAGCCGACCATGGTCGCCTCCTTCCCGCGGACCTTCGTCGAGCTGGCCACCGGCGAGCTGCCGGTGCGCGGCGCGGCCCGGGTGCACTCCTGGTTCAACACCGGTGACAGCGCCCACCACGGGCACATCCGCCGGCTGGTCACCCTCGGGGAGCGGCCCGCCGGGCTGATCCGGCCCTGGCTGCTGCCGCAGCAGAAGGCGGAGGAACCCGCCCTGCCCGGTTCGCAGTTCATCGACGGGCTGGGCTCCTCGGAGATGGGCATGGCACTGTTCGGGCAGGTCACCACCCCGGAGACCGGGCGCGACGACCGCTGCGTCGGCCGGCCGCTGGAGGTCGTCCGCCGGGCCGCCGTGCTGGACCACGACGGCACCGAAGTCCCGGACGGGACCGTCGGGTTGCTCGCCGTGGACACCCCGTCCCTCACCCCGGGCTACTGGAACGACCAGCGGCTGACGGCGAGCTTCGAGCTGGCCGGCTACTGGCTCACCGGAGACGTCGCCCGCCGCGACGCCGACGGCCGCTTCTACCACCTCGACCGCACGGTCGACGTCATCGACACCGCCGACGGCCCGGTCTACAGCCTGCCGATCGAGGAGGTGCTGCTCGCCGACTGCGCGGACCTCGTCCGGGACTGCTCGGTGGTCGGCGTTCCCGCAGGGCCGGGCCTCGGCCAACTGGCGATCGCCGTCGTCCAGTTGCAGCCCGGCGCGGCCGAGGGCGAGGACGGGCCCGAGCGGGTGCGGGCCGCGGCCAACGAGGCACTGGCCGCCGCCGGCCTGGCCGCCCTCGCCGCCGTCCGGATCGCCCGGACACCGGAGGACTTCCCCCTCGGACCGACCGGCAAGGTACTCAAACGCGAGCTGCGCACCCGCCACGCCCGCCTCCTCACCGGCCAGTAGGACGCCGTGGCCCCCACCGCGACCCGCCAGCCGTACCAGTACGTGCGGACGGCGCTGGTCGAACCGGACTGGCGCCGACTGCCCGGCTGGCGGCAGGTCACCGAGGCGCAGTGGCGCGACGCCCAGTGGCAGCGCGCCCACTCCGTCCAGACCGCCCGCCAGCTGCGGGCGGTCGTCGGCCCCCTGCTCACCGACCGCTTCTACGACGAACTCGCCGCCGACCAGGCCCAGTTCGCCACCATGCCGGTCCTGCTGCCCCCGCAGGTGCTGAACACCATGGCAGCCGGCGCCCCGGCCGACCCGAAGGGCTTCACCGAGGCCTTCCTGGCCGACCCGGTGCGCCGCTACATGCTGCCGGTGCGCAGCGACCGCCACCCGCGCTGGCCCAGCCACCCGCTGGCCGAGCGGGACTCGCTGCACGAGGCGGACATGTGGGCGGTCGAGGGCCTGACCCACCGCTACCCCACCAAGGTGCTCGCCGAGCTGACCGCCACCTGCCCGCAGTACTGCGGGCAGTGCACCCGGATGGACCTGGTCGGCACCTCCACCCCGCAGGTGGCCAAGACCCGGCTGCTGCTGCGGCCCGCCGCCCGGCAGGAGCAGATGCTCGACTACCTCAAGCGCACCCCCTCGGTGCGCGACGTGGTGGTCTCCGGCGGCGACCTCGCCAACGTGCCCTGGCCGCGCCTGGAGTCCTTCCTGCTGCGGCTGCTGGACCTCGGCACGGTGCGCGACATCCGCCTGGCCAGCAAGGCCGTGGTGGGCCTGCCGCAACACTGGCTGCAGCCCGCGGTCCTGGAGGGCGTGGCGAGGGTCGCCGGCATCGCCGCCCGCCGCGCCGTCAACCTCGCGGTGCACACCCACGCCAACCACGTCCGGTCGGTCACCCCGCTGGTGGCCGAGGCGGCGCGGGCGCTGCTGGACGCGGGCGTGCGCGACGTCCGCAACCAGGGCGTGCTGATGCGCGGCATCAACGACACCCCGGCGGACCTGCTGGACCTCTGCTTCGCGCTGCAGGGCGAGGCGAACGTCCTGCCGTACTACTTCTACCTCTGCGACCTCGTCCCGGGCGCCGAGCACTGGCGCACCCCGCTGCACCGGGCACAGCACCTCCAGGAGGCGATCATGGGCTACCTGCCCGGCTACGCCACGCCCCGCCTGGTCTGCGACGTCCCGCACGTCGGCAAGCGCTGGGTGCACCAGGCGGTGGAGTACGACCGCGAGCGCGGCATCTCGTACTGGACCAAGAACTACCTCACCAGCCTGGAGGCCGTCGAGGCCGCCGAGGCCGCCGAGGCCGCCGAGGCCGTCGAGGCCGTCGAGGCCGTCGAGGCCGTCGAGGCCGTCGAGGCCGTCGAGGCCGTCGAGGCCGTCGAGGCCGCGGACGCCGGGGAAGGCCGCGGCCCGCGGTCCGCACTCGCCCGGCGCCACCCCTACTACGACCCGGTGGACACCCTGCCCGAGGCCGGCCGCCGCTGGTGGGCCGGGGCGTCCGCCGCACCCGAACCGCGAGGAGTCCGATGAGCACCCCCGACCCGGCCGGCGGACTGCGCCGGCTGTGCTGGATCTTCCCCGACCGGGAGTCCTCCCGGATGGCCGAGATGTGGCACGGCTTCTTCTGGGACCTCTACGCCGAGAGCGCCGCCGACCTCGGCCTGCGCTGGAGCCGGCACGCCCCGGACGCGGTCACCGTGGACGCCACCGCTCCCGGCCGCCCCCGGGTGTACGTGGACGACGAGCCGGTGACCCCCGAGGACACCCTGTTCATCACGGCGCTCTACTCGCTGCCGTACCAGTCGATGGACGTCTTCAACCAGTACGCGCTCTACGCCGTCCTCGAGCAGGCGGGCTTCTACCTGCCGTTCCCGCCGCAGGTCTCGCTGATCGGCAACGACAAGCTGGCCACCCTGCTGTTCCTGGCCGGCTCCCCGGTGCCCACCATCCCGACCGTGCGGATCGGCACCGGCCGGGACGTCAGCAAGCACCTCTACGAGGTCGCACTCGGGGCGATGACCTACCCGGCCATCGTCAAACCGGCCGGCTGGTGCGGCGGCGGCGGGATCAACCTGGCCCGCGGCCCCGAGGACGTCCGGGGCCTGGCCAGCCTCGCCCAGGGCGGCGACACCACCCTGGTGATCCAGCCGTACCTGGGGGACGGCACCATCGACTACCGGGTGTACGTGGTCGACGGCCGGCCGTACGCGGTGATGAAGCGCACCCCCGAGCCCGGCTCCCCGGTCGCCAACGCCAGCCGCGGCGGCGCCATGGAGTTCCCCCCGGTGCCGCCCGAACTCGCCGCCGCCACCGCGTGGTTCGCCGAGCGGCTGCCGATCCCGTTCTTCTGCGTGGACTTCCTGTACGACGGCGAGCGGTACTGGTTCTCCGAACTGGAACCGGACGGCGTGATCGCCCCGGACCTCGCCGACCCGGACCGCACCCTCCAGCGGGACGTCACCCGCGCCCGCTTCGCCGCCTACCGGGACGGCCACGCCAAGTGGCTGGCCGACGGCGGCCGCCCGCCCACCCTCGACCTCGGCGACCGCACCCCCACCGCCGCCACCTCCGACCACCGGACGGACCCCCGATGACCGTCTTCTCGCTCTCCCCCGAGGCCGCCGCGCCCCGGCTGTCCGTGGCCCGGCGCACCCTGGAACGGCTGCGGACCGTCCCCGCCCTGGCCGCCCGCTACCCGGACCACCTCGGTGCCGAGTCCCTCGACCGCCTCGCCGAACTGCCCCCGCTGGCCAAGGACGACCTCAACACCGCGCTCGCCCACCTGGAACCGGCCGCCGAGCGGTCCGCCACCTGGCTGTTCCAGAGCGGCGGCAGCACCGGCGCCCCGAAGGTCGGCTACGCCCCCACCGGCTTCTACATGGCGGGCGTGCACGCCCACTGGCAGCCGCTCGACCGCACCGACCTCTTCGTCAACGCCTGGGGCGCCGGCCGGATGTGGGGCGCGCACTTCCTCGCCGCGGCGCTCGCCGACCTGTCCGGCTGCCGGATCATCGCGCTCGGCTCGGTCGCGAAGGAGGAGTACGGGGACTGGCTGGGCTTCCTGGCCGCACGCCGGGTGACGGCCATCGGCGGCACCCCCAGCGTGCTGCGGCTCTGGTTCGCGCACGCCCGCGCCGCCGGGATCGAACTGCCCTCGCTGCGCAAGGTGTTGTGGCTCGGCGAGGCCTGGCAGGCCCAGCTGGAGGAGGACCTGGCCGTGGTGGCCCCGCAGGCACGGCGCTGGGGTATGTTCGGCAGCACCGAGACCTGGGTGGTGGGCACCAACACCCCGCACTGCCCGGCGGACGTCTTCCACCCGCTGCCCGACCAGCTGGTGCACGCCGACGCCGACGGCCTGTTGGACTTCACCACCCTCAACGCCGACATGCTCAACCCGGTGCTGCGCTACCGCACGGGTGACGCCGGCGAGTTGGCCCGCTGCCGGTGCGGCCGGCCGGAGCCGGCGATGCATGTCCTGGGCCGGCGCGACAGCGTCGTCCAGGTGCGCGGCCTCGGCCTGGACGTGGACGAGCTGATCGCCCGGGCGGAACGCGAGCCGGGCGTGGCCCGGGCGCAGGTGGTGCTCACCGAGCAGGGCGGCCGGGCCGCCACCGTGGAACTGCTGGTGCTGTCCACGGGCGCCGGCACGGCGCCGGACGTCGAGCGGCTGCGCAAGGAGCTGTTCACGGCCACCTTCACGCTCAGTACCGCCTTCCAGCACGACCCGGCGTCCTTCCGGGTGCGCCCGGTGGACGAACTGGTCAGCAACGGGCGCACCGGCAAGACCGCCGCCCTGGTCCGCCGGGAGGAGTCATGACGGCGGACTCCGCCCAGGCCGGTCCGACCGACGCCGAGCCGACCGACACCGAGCCGGCGAAGGCCGCCCCGGCGAAGGCCGACGCCGGGAGCCTCGGGCCCGCGCGCCCCGCCCCGCTCGGCCGGAGCTTCTCGCTCTTCTGGACCGGACAGACCGTCAGCCTGGTCGGCGACAAGGTCACCGTGTTCGTCGTCCCGACCCTGATGATCTTCGTGCTGCACGCCTCCGCCCTCCAGGTCGGGGTGGTGGCGATGGCCCAGTACCTCGGCATCCCCCTGCTCGGGCCGATCGCCGGAGTGCTGGTCGACCGCTGGGACAAGCGCCGCACGATGCTCGCCTGCGACCTCGTCCGGCTGGTCGCGGTCGCGGCGATCCCGCTTGCGTACGCGCTGGACGCCCTCTCCACCCCGCTGCTGTTCGGCTGCGTGGCCGTGATCAGCGCGGCGACGATCTTCTTCAACGTCGGCTACCTGGTCGCCGTCCCCGCCGTGGTGCCGCAGGACGGCCTGGTCCGGGCCTACTCCCGGCTGGAGGGCAGCGGTTCGGTCTCCGAGGTGGCCGGGCCCTCCATCGCCGCCGCCCTCTACAGCGCGCTCGGCGTGGCCGCGCTGCTGGTCGACGCGGCCAGCTACCTGGTCTCGGCGGTCTGCTTCCGCTCGATGCGGCCCTGGGGCGAGCGGACGGCCGAGGAGGGCTCGATCCGGGAGCGGCTGACCCGGGGATTCCGGCTCAACTGGGCCGACCCGGTGCTGCGCCGGGTGGTGCTGGCGGCCGTCACCCTCAACTGCGGCGGGCCGGTCTTCGTCACCGTCCTGCCCGTCCTCGCCTACCGCGGCCTGGGGGTGCGGGTCGGCGTCTTCGGCGCGGCCATGTCGGTCGCGGCGCTCGGCGCGCTGGCCGGGGCCGTGGTCGCTCCCCGGCTCGCCGAGCGGTTCGGCCCGGGCCGCACGATGGCCTGGTCGCTGCTGCTGCACTGCCTGGTCGGCCTCGGCGTGCTCGCCGCGCCCGCGCTGCCCGCCGGGCCGGTCATCGCCGTGACCATGGGCTGCTACGGCTTCTTCATGTCCTGCATCAACGTGTGCAGCGCCCCCACCCGGCAGTCCCGGATGTCCGCGCACAACCAGGGCGTGATGCACGCCGCCTTCCGCACCGTCACCTGGGGGGTGATCCCGCTGGCCGCGCTGGTCGGCGGCCTGGCCGTCTCGCTGCTCACCGGGCCGCTCGGCGTCCTGGACGCGGCCCGGGCGGTGATGGCCGGGGGCACCCTGCTGGCCGCCTGCTCGTTCCTCCCCGCGCTCGGCATCCAGCCGCTGCTGGACGCCGCCGCCCGCGCCGAGGCCGACGCCGGGCACCGGGGCACCGCCCCCGGGCCCGACGGCACCGCCCCCGGAGCGCTCCCGGAGGGCGCCGCGTGACCGGCCCCGGCCGGGACCGGCCCGCCGACCCCGCCGGAAGGGTCCTGCTGATCACCGGCACCTCCTCCGGCATCGGCCTGGCCACCGCCGTCGCCGCGGCCCGGGCCGGGTACACCACCGTCGCCACGATGCGCGACCCCGCCCGGGCCGGGGCGCTGCGCAGCGCCGCCGGGGCGGCCGGGGTCGCCCTGGACGTCCGCCGACTGGATGTCACCGACCCCGGCTCGGTCGCCGACTGCCTGGACGCCGTGCGGCGGACGTACGGGCGGCTCGACGCCGTCGTCAACAACGCGGGCGTCTCCAACTCCGACCCCACGCTGGAGATGTCGACCGACGCGGCGCTGCGCGCCAACCTGGACGTCAACTTCTTCGGCGTCGTCACGGTCAGCCGCGCCGCGATGCCGCTGCTGCGCGCCGCCGGCGGCCGGCTGGTCACCATCGGCAGTGTGCACGGCGTGATCGGCCAGCCGTTCAACGAGGCGTACTGCGCGGCGAAGTTCGCCGTCGAGGGGTTCATGGAGGCCTTCGCCCCGGTCGCGGCGGCGCACGGCGTCCGGGTCTCGGTGGTGGTGCCGGGCTTCGTCCCCGACACCGCGTTCGGCGTCTTCCCGGACATCGACCGGACCACCATCGAGGCCGCCTCCGGCCCGTACGCGCCCACCTTCGCCGGCTACCTGGACTGGGTGGGCGGCCAGGGCTGGGAGTCGGCCGGCCAGCCGGCCCGGGAGGTCGCCGAGGTCGTGGTCCGGACCCTGCGCGAGCCGCGCCCGCCGTTCCGGGTGCCCGCCGGCGCGTGGGCAGCCGACTACCTGGCCGTCAAGCTCGCCGACCCCGACGGTTCCACCGTCCAGACCCTCGCCCGGACCTGGCTCGGGCAGCCCCCACCCACCCCCTGACCCATCACGGAGTCCCCATGCCCGCCAAGCCCCTGGCCGAGCTGATCCGGTTCGCCCGCGCCAACTCGCCGTTCTACGCCGAGCTCTACCGCGACCTGCCGTCCACCGTCGACCGGCTGGAGCCGCTCCCCGTGGTCGACCAGACCGCGTTCTGGGCCGCCAACACCTGGCCCGGCAACCGGGTGCTGACCGGCCCGCTCACCGACGCCGGCGTCTACAAGACCGGCGGCACCACCGGCGTCCCCAAGTTCTCGCCGTGGACCCGCACCGAGCACGCCGACTCGGTCACCGCCTTCGGTGCCGGGCTCGTCCGGGCCGGCCTGCGGCCAGGACACCGGGTGGCCAACCTCTTCACGGCCGGCGAACTCTACGGCGGCTTCCTCTACATCGAGAACGCCCTGCACCACGCACCGGTGGACAACGTCCGGCTCGGTGTCGGCGGTGCCGCCCCGGACGACTACATCGCCGACCTGATCGCCGGGTTCGGCGTGCACGTCCTCGCCGGCGAGCCGATGAAGCTCAGCGCCGTGGCCGAGTGCCTGGTCGCCCGCGGGGAGCGCGCCGACGGGGTGGAACTGCTGCTGTTCGGCGGCGACCTGCTCTTCGCCGACCTGCGCCCGCTGCTCTCCCGGGCCTTCCCGGAGGCCGCCGTCGCCTCGGTCGGCTACGCCTCCAACGACGCCGGACTGGTGGGCGCGCCCGTCCCCGGTGGCGACGTCCGGATCCACGAGGCCTTCGCCGACCGCACGGTGGTGGAGCTGCTCGACGAGGCGACCGGCGAGCCGGTCACCGCCCCCGGCACGCCCGGCCGCGTGGTGGTGACCAACCTGTTCCGCACCCTGATGCCGATCCTGCGCTACCCGACCGGCGACCGCGCCGAGTGGGTGGACGGCGAGTGCCGCCGCTTCCGCCTGCTCGGCCGCTCCACCGAGGGCGCGCGGGTCGGCACCGTCGCCCTGCCCACCGAGGAGGTGCGGGCCGTGCTGGTCGCCGCCGACCCGGACCGGCACATCGCCGGGATGCAGCTGGTGCAGCGGCGCTGGGACGGCCGGGACGGCCTGATCCTGCGGCTCGGCTACGTCGAGCGGCGGCCGCCCGCCGACCTCGCCGGCCGGCTCGTCGACGCGGTGTACGCGGCCCTGCCGCTCTACCCGTCCGAGGTCGCCCTCGGCAGCGTCCACGATCTCGCGGTGGAGTGGGTGCCGCGCTCCGAGCTGGTCACCAACCCGCGCACCGGCAAGCTCCAGCAGGTCCTGGACGAGCGCCCGCGCGAATGAGCCGACCGCGGGGCCGGCCGCTCAACCGGCCTGCGGCCGGCCCCCGATGACCACGCTGTGCCCGCGGAACTCGGCGATCACCCGGCCGTCCGTCCGGCGCACCGTCACGTCGTAGATCCCGCTGCGCCCGGCCCGGGACCGCTCCACCGCCTCGGCGACCAGCTCGTCCCCGACGGCCGCCGGCGCCAGGAAGGCCACCTGCGCCGCCTGGGCGACGGTCACCGGGCCGTGGCTGTTGCAGGCGTACGAGAACGCGGCGTCGGCCAGCAGGAAGAGGAAGCCGCCGTGCGCCGTGCCGTGGCCGTTGACCATCGTCGGGGACACCGTCATCCGCATCACCGCGCGCCCGGTGGACACCTCCTCCAGGGCTATGCCCAGCGTCCGGCTGGTCTCGTCGCGCTCGTACAGCGCGGCGATCACGGGGTCGAACATGGCGGCGCGGTCCCTCCGTCGGCGGTGTCCGGGCCAGCGTAGGGGACGGGCCGCCTCCGGTCACCGGCCGGACGGCGCGGACCGCATCGGGGGCCGCGGGGCTGCGGGGGCCTGCCGCCGTTCGGTGGCGATCAGTGCCGCCTGCACCCTGCGCTCCACGCCCAGCTTGGCGAGCAGCCGGGAGACGTGGTTCTTCACCGTCTTCTCGGCGAGGTAGAGCCGCGCACCGATCTGGCGGTTGGTCAGTCCCTCCCCGATCAGCGCGAGGACGTCCTCATCACGCGCCGTCAGCCCGGGCCCAGTGGTGACCGCCGGAGCGGCTTCGGCGTCGCTGCGCAGGCGGTTGAGCAACCGGGTCGCCGCACCGGGGTCGAGCATCGAGCGGCCGGAGGCGACGGTGCGGACGGCGGCGACCAGGTCGGTGCCGCTGATCTGCTTCAGCACGTACCCGGCGGCGCCCGCCATCACGGCGTCCAGCAGCGCCTCCTCGTCGTCGAAGGAGGTCAGCATCAGACAGGCCAGGCCGGGCATCCGCGACCGCAGCTCGCGGCAGACCGACACCCCGTCCCCGTCGCCCAGGCGGACGTCCAGTACGGCGACGTCAGGCCGCAGCGCCGGCACCCGCACCAGCGCCTGCTCGGCCGTCGCCGCCTCGCCGACCACCTCCAGGTCCGGTTCGCCGTCGAGCAGGTCGTGCACCCCGCGGCGCACCACCTCGTGGTCGTCCAGCAGGAACACCCGGACCGGTGCCGGGTCCCCGGCACCCGCCGCCTTGGTCGCCATCACTCGGCTCCACCTTCGTCACCCCCGCCCGCTCCCGGCGGGGCCCAGGGCATCATCCCCCGCCCGCCGGAGGGTGCCCAGGGCCGAACGACCCCATCCGCGGCCGGGCCGCACCGGGACGTCCCGTCCGGGTCCGCCGGCCATCCCCGCCCGGGCCGCCGCCCCGGGCCGGGTCCGGCGGCCGTTCCCCCGGCCGGGCCGACCCGGCTCCCCGTGCGGCGGCCCCGGTGCTCAGACCGCCAGGCGGGCGATCTGGCCGCGTTCGAGAGCGGCGTACACCGCGCCGTCCGGGCCGACGGCGATGCCGTGCGGTTCGGCGCCCGGGCCCGGGATCGGGTACCCGTCCAGCCGGCCGTCCGGGGTGAGCACCCCGATCCGGCCCGCGCCCCATTCGGTGAACCACAGCCGCCCGGCCCGGTCGGCGGCGATCGCGTGCGGTTTGGAAGCGGGGTCGGCCAGCGGGTACTCCGTCACCCCTCCGTCCGCGGTGATCCGACCGACCAGGCCGCCACCGATGCCCACGTACCAGAGCGCGCCGTCCGCGCCGGCCGTGATCCCGACCGGCGCGGTGCCCTCGGTGGGCAGCCGGTGGACGGTCACCGCGCCGTCGACGCCCACCCGGGCGACGGCGTTCGCCTGGTTGAGCGTGCACCACAGCGCGCCGTCCGCCCCTGCGGTGATCAGCGACGGGAACGCCCCGGCCACCGGCAGCGGGTAGTCGGTCACCTCGCCGTCCACGGTGATCCGCCCGATCCGGTGGACGTTCAGCTCGGTGAACCAGAGCGCCCCGTCGGGCCCGGCGGCGATCCCGTACGGTCCGGCGTCCTCGGTCGCCACCCCGTAGGAGGCCACCTCGCCGTCCACGGTGATCCGCCCGATCCGGTGGTCCCGCATCCGGGTGAACCACAGCGCCCCGTCCGGCCCCACGGTCAGCACCGACGGCCCGCATCCCGGCGCTCCGAGCCCGAACCGCCGGACCTCTCCGTCCCCGGACAGCCGCCCGATCTCCCCGGCGTGCACCAGCGTGAACCACACGCCGCCGTCGGGCCCCACGGCCACTCCGTACGGCCCGGCTCCGGGCTCCGCCACGTCGAACAGTTCCATCCTCACCCCCTGAGCACTATTGCGACCTCTGTCGCGTTAGTGATCCTGCCAGGTTCCGGACCGGCCGGCAACCCCGTGGGCACCGCCCCGGTCCGCCGACCCGCCCGCCTCATCGGGCTGCGCCAGGCCCCGCAGGACCGAGACGACGCCCATGCCCGCCGCGCAGACCGGCACGGCGAGCAGGGCGCCGATGATGCCCGCGATGCCGGACCCGGCCACCACGGCGACCATGATCGTCGCGGGGTGCAGCTCGACCGTGCGGCTCTGGATGACCGGCTGCAGGACGTTGCCCTCGATCAGCTGGACCGCCAGCACCACGCCGAGCGCCCACAGCGCCGTGCCGAGGCCGCCGTCGGCGAGGGCGACCAGGACGGCCACCGTGCCGGACAGGAAGGCCCCGACGAACGGGATGTAGGCCCCCAGGAAGACCAGCGCGCCCAGCCCCGGGGCGCCGGGCACGCCAAGGGCGGCCAGGCCGACGGTGATGGCGCCGGCGTCGATCAGGGCGATCAGGGTGGTGCCGCGCATGAAGCCGGCCATCGCCTCGAAGGCGCGCTCGGCGCAGGCGACCACCGTCTCGGCGCCGCGCCCGGGCAGGTGGGAGCGGATGACGTCGCCGGTGCGGTGGCCGTCGCGGAGGAAGAAGAAGACCAGGGCCAGCGCCAGCACCCCGCCGGTGATCAGCTGGGTGAGCAGGCCCAGGCCGGAGAGCACGCTGCCGGTGAGCGTGGAGACCAGCGCATTCGTCTCGCCCTTGGCGTTGCCCAGCGCGTGCTGGACCTTCTCCCCGAACGGCCCCAGCCAGTCGGCCAACCGCCGGCCCGCCGCCGGAAGCGCGACGGCGATCTGCGGGGCGCTGTGCACCAGGGAGTTGACCAGCAGCACGATCACCCCGGCCACCGCCACGACCAGCACCACGCAGGTCAGTCCGGCCGCCAGGCCGCGACTGACACCCCGTCGGACCAGCCAGGGCACCACCGGGTGGAGCAGCGAGGTCCCGAGCAGCGCCAGGATCAGCGGCACGGTCGCGGCGCGCAGCTCGACCAGCGCGAACACCGCGAGCGAGCCGACCGTGATCAGCAGGATCACCGCCGCCGACCAGGCCGCCGCCCGCCGCACCGCCGTTGGCAGCATCAGGTACGGCCGACGGTGGTCGGGTTGCGCACCGGACGGGCGCTCCGCGGACACTGCCACCTCCGCCGGGGGTCGTCGTCGAGTCCGAACCGACCCATCTCAGCAGAGAACGTGACGAACCGCCCGTCGTGCGGAGCGGCTACTCCACCGCCTCGAACCGCACCACCGCGTCCCCGCCCTCTGCGGCCCCGACCGCGGCGCCGTTCGCCGTCCCGCTCTCCGCCGCGAAGGCCAGCACCCGCCGCGCCTCCGCCTCGGCCGCCTCCCGGTCGGCCCGCGCCAGCCGTACGAAGGGCCGCAGCACGACCTCCCGCTCCCCCGTCAGCCGCCAGGTCCCCGCGACCGTTCCGTCCACCAGCAGGGTGCCGAGCACGAGGCCGTTCTGGCTCATCACCCGCCCCCGGTACTCCTCCGGCAGCACCCGGCTGCGGTCGGCGTGCGAGAGCAGCAGGTTGTCGAAGGGCGCGACGAGCCGCACCGGGGCCGGCGCGTCCGGGTCCGGCCGGGGCGCGTCCGGCAGGTCGTACAGCAGCCGGCCCTGCTCGTCCCGGAAGGTCAGCAGGCCGGGCGCGAGCCGCCGCAGCGCCGGGGCGAGGCCGGCCAGGCCGCTCCACTTCCTCAGGTCCGCGGCACCGGCCGGGCCGAAGGCCGCCAGGTAGCGCAGCACCAGGTCGTCCGGCGAGGGCGCCGGGTCCATCGGGCGGCCGAGCCAGGCCTCGGCGGTGGTGTGGGCGGCCGGTCCGCTGCGCCCCCACAGGCCGCGCGGCGGCACCTGGACCAGCGGCAGCAGGCACCGCGCCGCCTGGGCCAGCGCGGCCGGGTCGCGGTCCGGGCGGCTCTCGGCCAGCAGCGCGCCCAGCTGCTGGAAGGTGCGCGGCCGTGCCTCGACCAGGCCCCTGGCCTCGGCGGCCAGCGCGTCGAGGTCCAGCCCGGCCAGCCGTTTGCCGAAGGTGGTGCGCAGCCCCTGGTCCAGGACGGGCTGGAGCAGCGGCCGCAGGGTGCGGCAGTCCTCGGCGGTGACCAGGTGGATGGTGCCGCGCTGGAGGGCGATCCGGACCACCGCCCGCTGCTCGATCAGGGCGCTCAGGTCCGCCGCCGAGAAGCCGTCCAACCGGGAGAGCAGCCCGAGGTAGGGCGGCTGCGGCACGGCCTGGGCCTGGAGCCCGCCGAGGTGGTGGATGACCTCCAGGGGCTCCGCGGCGGTGCGGGCGAGCAGGTGCTGCCGGGCGAGCAGGGCCCGGCCGAGCGCCCGGGTGCCGAGGACCGTCACCGGCGGCCGTCCAGCACCGTGCGCAGCAGGGAGACCCGGTTGGTGGTGATGGAGTCGACCCCGGTGTCGCGCAGTCGGCGCATGGTGCGCCGCAGGTCGGCCGTCCACGTGGAGACGGCGAGCCCGGCGTCCGCCGCGGCGCCCACGAAGTCGGGGGTGACGAGCCCGAACGGCGGGTTGAGGAAGGCCGGGCGCAGGTCGGCGAGCAGCGCGGGCGAGGGCAGCCGGGGTTGCTTCCAGGTGAGCGCGATCGAGGCGCCCGGGGAGAGTTCGCGTACGGCGAGCATGGCGGTGACGTGGCCGCAGAAGGCGACCAGGCCCTCCGCGCCGAGGCCGGTGACGACCGACCAGGTGGCGGCGGCCGGGCCGGGGTCGTCCAGGTCGATCAGCAGCCGGGGGCCGTTCGCGGCGGCGATGCTCTTGATCGCCTCGGCGAGGGTGGGGATCGCCACCTCGCCCTGGCGGAGCCCGTCCAACTGCTCGACGGTGAGCCGGTCGACGGAGCGCCGGTCGCCCCAGAGCCGATCCAGGGTGCGGTCGTGCAGCAGCACGGGCACCTGGTCGCGGCTGAGCTGGACGTCCACCTCGACGGCGTCGGCCCCGGCGGCGAGCGCGGACTCGATCGAGGGGATGGTGTTCTCGCGGTACCGGTACGGGTCGCCGCGGTGGGCGACGGCGAGCACCGGGCGGCGGCCGGCGGGCTCGGCGGCGGACGCGGCGTGCGCGGCGGCGTGCGGGGCGGGCACCGGGGCGGCGGGGGTACGGGCGGGGCTCATCGCATCAGTCCAGGAGGCCGGGGCGGTCGGTGGCGGGGTTCTCGGGCGGCGGAGAGCGGCTGGGCGGGCAGCGGGCCGGCGGGCAGCGGCTGGGCGGGCGGGCGGAGGGTCGGACAGGCAGGGGTCGGACCAGGAGAGGCTAGCGCCGTTCGATCATCACATTGGTCGACTTGATGACCGCAGTGGCCGGAGCGCCGGGGACCAGGTTCAGCTCCTCCGCCGACTCGCGGCTGATCAGGGACACCACCCGGAACGGCCCGGCCTGCACCTCCACCTGGGCGGCCACGTCACCGAGCACCACGTCGGTGACGATCCCGGGGAACCGGTTGCGGGCCGAGGACGGCCGCCCCTCGGCCTCGGCGACCTCCGGCCGGGCCAGCTCGCGGGCGAAGGCCGCCAGCTCGGCGCCGGCGATGATCCGGTGCCCGTGCTCGTCCCGCACCGCGGCGACCTTCCCCGCGTCCACCCAGCGCCGCATGGTGTCCGCGCTGACGCCGAGCAGCGCCGCCGCCTCGCCGATGCGGTACGGGTTGACCGGTGACCCGGACTGGCCCATGTGCGACTCCTGACGACGGTTCGGAATGCGAAGGGGTGCAAGGGGTGCGCGGAACGCGCGCGCGGATGCGGGGTCGCGCGCCCCGCCGCCATCCTGCCGTACCGGGGGCGGCGATCGGAAACGCCCCTACGGTTCGCCGAACAGGTCCCGCCGCACGGCGTCGCCCGCGGTCAGGACGGCTCCGGCGAGCACCGCGCCGCCGCCCGCCGCGCCGGCCCGCACCTCGGTGTGCAGCGGGGAGAGGTCGGCGAGGCGCCGCTCGACCCGCCCGGCGAGGCCGGCGCCACCGGCCCGGCCGATCTCACCGCCGAGCACCACACAGCCGGGATCGAGCACCACGCAGACCGCGGCCGCGCCGAGCGCGATCCGCTCGGCCAGTTCGTCCAGGAACGCCTCTCCCCGCGCCCCGGCGGCCGGAGCGGCGCGCACCACGGCCTCCGCCGCGGCGGCGTCCCCGGCCGCGTCGGCGGGCAGCCCGTGCGTCCGGGCGAGGGCGCAGATCGCCGCGCTGCCGACCAGGCTGTGGAAGCCGCCCTCGCTGCTGTCGGCGCTGGGCAGGCCGACGGTGCCGGGGACGGGCAGGAAGCAGATCTCGCCGGTGCCGCCGGAGAAGCCGCGGCGCAGCCGTCCGTCCAGGATGACGGCGGCGCCGACGCTGTGGCCGAGCCACATCAGGACGAAGGTGTCGCGGTCGCGGGCGGCGCCGACCCGGTACTCGGCCCGTCCGGCCAGGTTGACCTCGTTCTCCAGGATCACCTCGGTGTCGGGCAGGTCCCGCAGGGCGGCGAGGAGCTCCGCGTGCCAGCGGGGCAGCTTGCCGGTGCTGCGCAGGCGTCCGGTGGCCGGGTCGACCAGGCCGGGGGCGCCGACCGCGACGGTGTGCAGCCGCGTGACGCCGACGCCGCGGGCGGTCTCCCGCAGGGTGGCGACGACGGCTTCGGCGGTGTCGGGTGCGCCGCCGCCCTCGACGGGGACCTCGGCGGTGGCGAGGGTGCGCCCGGCGAGGTCGGCGACGACCAGGGTGACGCCGCCGGAGCGGACGTCGAAGGCGGCGATGTGGGCCCGGGAGGCGACCAGCGCGTAGACCCTGGCGTTGGGGCCGCGCCGCTGCTCGCCGCGTTCGCCGACGACGGCGACCAGGCCGGTGCGCTGGAGGCGGTCGAGCAGGTCGGCGACGGTCGGCCGGGACAGGCCGGTGAGGTCGCGGAGCTCGGTCGCGGTCAGGGGGCCCTGTTCGAGCAGCAGGTTGAGCGCCAGCCGGTCGTTGATCGCCCGGGCGGTGCTCGGCGTGGCCGTACGCGCGGTGGTCATGGCCGCTCATCCTTCCAGAGTGTTTCTATCAGGGTCCCTTCCTGATAGTTTATCGACCCGTCGACCGGACGGCCGCACCCAGCGTGCGGAGCGCCCGGGCGGCCCGTAGACCACCCACAGGGCACCGTCGCGCCCCACGCGCGCGACCGGGAGGGGAATGCCGAATGACCGTGACCACCCTCGAACCACTCGCCGCCCCGCGCCGGGCCAGGACGAGCATCGCGCTGGTCTTCGGCGTGCACGGCGCCGTCAGCGGCACCTTCGTCACCCGCATCCCGTGGATCCAGGACCGCCTGGACCTCTCCCCCGGGCAGCTCGGCCTGGCCCTGGTCATGCCCGCCATCGGCTCCTCCCTCGCGATGCCGCTGGCCGGGCGCTTCGTCCACCGCCACGGCGGCCGGGCCGCGGTGCGCGGGCTGGTCTCGCTGTGGTGCCTGGCCCTCGCACTCCCCGCCCTCGCCCCGTCCCTGCCGGTGCTGTGCGCACTGCTGCTCCTGTACGGCGCCACGGCGGGCATGGCGGACGTCGCGATGAACGCCCAGGGGGTGGAGATCGAGCAGCGGCTCGGCCGCTCGATCATGTCCGGGCTGCACGGGATGTGGAGCGCGGGCGGCCTGGTGGCCTCCGGCTTCGGCATCCTGGCCGCCCACCTCGACCTCGACGCCCGGCTCCAGCTGGCCGTCACCGCGCTGGTCCTGCTCGCGCTGGCCCAACCGGTCTGCCGGGTCCTGCCCGAGCTGCGCGCACCGGAGGCGGCGGAGGCGCCGCCGCACTTCGCCCTGCCGCCGCGCAGCTCGCTGGTGATCGGGCTGGTCGGCTTCTGCGCGGTGTTCGGCGAGGGCGCCTCGATGGACTGGAGCGGCGTCTACCTGCGCGACGTCACCGGCTCCTCGGCCACCGTCGCCGCCGCCTCCTACACCGCCTTCGCGCTGACCATGGCGGTCAGCCGGCTCGCCGGCGACGCGGTGATCCGCCGCCTGGGAGCCGTCCGCACCACCCGGCTGGGCGGAGCGGTCGCAACCGTCGGCGGGGTGCTGGTGGTGGCGGCCGACCACCCGGCGCTGGCCATCCCGGGCTTCGCGCTGATCGGCGTCGGCATCGCGGTGATCGTCCCGCTCGCCTTCGCGGCGGCCGGGCGGATCGGCAACAACCCCAGCCAGGCCATCGCGGGCGTCGCCACCGTCACCTACACCTCCGGCCTGGTCGCACCGGCCGTGATCGGCGCCCTCGCCCAGGCCACCTCGCTGACCGTCTCCTTCGGCCTGGTCACCCTGCTCGCCTTCGCCCTCCTGCTGAGCGCCGGGGCACTGCGCCGCGCCGAGCCGGACTTCCCCGCCGCGGGGGTGAGCGCGGCCGCGCCGGAGAGCACCCCGGGTCAGAACCTCCCCGCCCGGTGACGGGCCGCCCCGGGCCGGGGGCGCCGTACGACCGACGCCGACGGCCGGGCGCGCTCAGCACCCGGCGGTCGGCGCGACCGGCCCCCGCCCGACGGCGGGGGGTCCGCCGACGCAGCGTGCGGCGCCGGGCGGCCCGGAGGGTGATCCCTGGCCCGGCCGCCGGTGACGCCCCACACCGACGTCCGCGCCGGCCCGTCCCACCGGGACGCGGCCGTCCGGGGGGCTGCTGCCGGTTGCTCGACGACCTGGTGGACGCCGACTCGATGAACCGACTCACGACCAAGGCCGACGATCCCGACACTCGGGTCAGGACCGCCGCGTTCCACGCGCCGGCCTGCGACCGGCGCGAGGGCGGCACCTGCACACCCGGCGCGGCTCGCGTCCTCGAACCCGCCCTGCGGGTCCGGGCCACGGCAGCCGAACTGGTCCGCACGTGGCGGGTCGGACCGCCCCCGCCGCCTGCGGACCGGCGCGTCGGCGCCGCTCGGGCACCGGCTACGCTCGGGCGGTGCCCGAAGCCCTGACGACCGCCCCGGCGCCGAGCGCCGCCGAGTGCTCCGCGAAGACCGTCACCGAGACCGCCGGCAGGACCGCCGTCGCGGGCGCCGCCGCACGGCCGGCCCGCTCGCCCTGGTGGCGGTTCGGCCTGCTGGTGCTGCTGCTCGGGGCGTGCGCCGGGTCCCTGCTGCTGTGGAGCCCGACGGACCTGCTCTCCGGCGGCCTCGCGGACCGGATGCCCGGCTACTGGTTCGCGCCGCTGTTCACCGTCGTCTACGCGGTCGGCACCCTCGCCTTCGTCCCGCGCCCCGCGCTCAACGCCGTCGCCGGGCTGCTGCTGGGCATCCAGCAGGGCGTACTGCTGGCCGTGCTCGGCACCACGCTCGGCGCGGCCATGGCCTTCGCCCTCGGCCGCGGCCTCGGCCGGGAGGCCCTGAAGCCCTACCTGCGCGGCAGGGTGCTCGGCGCCCTCGACCAGCGCTTCACCGAGCAGGGGTTCCGCAGCGTCCTGGTGCTGCGGCTGCTGCCCGGACTGCCCTTCCAGGCCGGCAACTACGGCGCCGCCTTCTCCGGGGTCCGCTTCCCCCCCTTCCTCCTCGCCACCGGGATCGGCGTGGTGCCGACCACCGCCGTGTACGTCACCGCGGCCGCCAGTGCGGACCGGCCCGGCTCGGCCGCCTTCCTGGTCTCGGCCGGGGTGATCGCCCTGCTGGTGCTGGGCAGCCTGGTCGGCCTGTGGCGCGCGGCAGCCGCCCGCCGCCGGGGGCGGGCCGGCTGACGGATCGCTCGCGCCGCCGAGCCGTCGGCACGACGATGGAGGCCATGACCGAACTCCATCCGCGGGTGGACCCGCCGATGGCCGCCGACGAGGCGGCCATGCTCACCGCCTGGCTCGACTACCACCGCAGCACCCTCGCCCTGAAGTGCGAGGGCCTCTCCGACGACCAGCTCCGGCTGCGTTCCGTCCCGCCGTCCACGCTCTCGCTGCTCGGCCTGGTCCGGCACATGGCCGAGGTCGAACGCCACTGGTTCCAGGGCATCCTGCGCGGCGAGGAGATCACCGTCGGCCACTACTGGACGGAGGAGGACGAGGACGGCGACTTCGACCACGTCGACACCGCCGACGTCGCCGCCGACTTCGCCACCTGGCGCGCCGAGATCCAGGCCGCCCGGGAGGCCGCGGCCGGTCTGCCGCTGGACACCGTCGGCAAGCGGCTGCGCCGCGGCCAGGAGGTGACGCTCCGCTGGATCCTCGTCCACATGATCGAGGAGTACGCGCGGCACAACGGCCACGCCGATCTCCTGCGCGAACTCGTCGACGGATCAACCGGCGAGTGAAATCGTTTCCGCATCGTTGACAGAAGGTCAATTGCGCGGTGACCGGTACCGATATCGTCTACGCGCGCAACCGTACGGCACGCAGCGGCGTCGCTTCCTTTGCCCGGGTCCGCCCGGGCTTCCGGCGCGGCACGACTCGTACGGGGGTCGCGAGCGGGCGCGGGACCGGTGAACAGTGCGATACTCGGACAGTTCCGACGAGTGGATGACGTGTCAAAAACGGACACGCGCCCCCGGGGGACCAGGACGGGACGAGGCAGGGAGGCGCGGCATGGGAGCACTTCGCGACGAGCACCACAACGGGTGGCTGATGCCCTCGGGGAACTACCCGGCCGCCGTGTACGACGACGAGTGGGTCGATCAGGAGACGGTGCCCGCGGCCCCCGCGCCCACGAAGATCGTCTCCCTGCGGCCGACGGGCTTCGAGGCGGCGCGCACGGTCGGCGAGCACATCCGGGCGAGCATCCCGGTGGTCATGGACCTCACCGAGATGGAGGAGGCGGAGGCCAAGCGCATGGTCGACTTCGCCTCCGGTCTGATCTTCGGCACCCGGGGCGGCATCGAGCGGATCGCCCGCCGGGTCTTCCTGCTCACCCCGGCCGACGTCGAGGTCATGGTGATCGACCGCCCGCTCGACGACACCGGGTTCTACAACCAGAGCTGAGTCGGCCGCCCGGCCCTCCAGCGCCCCGACCGGGGACGGCAGCCGCCGTCCCCGGTTTTTTGCTGCCCGCATGCAGAGCACCGAGCACTCATCTGAGACGCGCAGAGAAATTCTGAGACACGGATGTCTCAATTCGGCTAGGCTTGGTTCATGGCCACCGACCGCGACACCGTTCTCGAAGCCGCCGTCGGCGTGCTCTCCCGCCGTCCCACCGCCCACATGGACGAGATCGCCCGCGCGGCGGGCATCAGCCGGGCCACCCTGCACCGGCTGTTCCCGGGCCGGGAGGCACTGATCCGCGAGGTCGGCCGACTCGGCCTGGAGCGCTTCGCCGCCGCCCTGGACACCGCCGCGACCGAGCGGGGCGACGCCGAGGCGGCCCTGCGCCGACTGGTCGACGCCGCCGTCCCGGACGCCATGCTCTGCGCCTTCCTGGCCGGCGAGAACCAGCTCTACGAGGACGACGACATCAACGACCTCTGGGAGGTCCAGATCGCCCGGCTGCACGCGCTCTTCCTGCGCGGGCAGCAGGAGGGCGTCTTCCGGATCGAGCTGAGCGCCGCCTGGCTCAGCGAGGCCTTCTTCGACCTCGTCGCCGGCATCGGCTGGGCCATCCAGGACGGCCGACTCGCCCCGCGCGAGGCCGCCTTCTCGCTCGCCGAGCTGTTCCTCGGCGGCGCGCTGCGCCGGCCGGCCGCCGCGGCCACCCCTGCCGCCCCCTCCCCCGACCCCACCCACAGCACCTCGGACCGGAAACCGGAAACCGATATTCCATGAGCTCGACGGCTCTGCACCCCCTGACCACCCCGACCGACCGCCAGCGTTGGACCGGCCTCGCCGTCCTGGTGCTGGCCGTGACCGTGGTCGCCCTGGACGCGACCGTGCTGTCCCTCGCCATCCCGTCCATCAGCGAGACGCTGCGCCCCAGCGGGACCCAGCTGCTCTGGATCGGCGACTCCTACTCCTTCGTGCTGGCCGGCCTGCTGGTCAGCATGGGCGCACTGAGCGACCGGATCGGCCGCAAGAGGCTGCTGCTCTCCGGCGCCACCGCCTTCGGCGCCGCCTCGCTGCTCGCCGCCTACGCGCCGGGCCCGGGCTGGCTGATCGTGGCCCGCGCGCTGCTCGGCGTCGCCGGCGCGACGATCATGCCCTCCACGCTGTCGCTGATCCGCAGCCTGTTCCCGGACGACCGGGAGCGGGCCACCGCGATCGGCATCTGGGGCGCGGCCGCCACCGCCGGCGCCGCGCTCGGACCGGTCGTCGGCGGACTGCTGCTGGAGCACTTCTGGTGGGGTTCGGTGTTCCTGCTGAACATCCCGATCCTGCTCCTGCTGCTGGTGCTCGGAGCCTGGCTGCTGCCGGAGTCCAGGGACCCCGCGCCCGGCCGCTGGGACGTGCTGAGCGTGGCGCTGTCGATGGCGGGCGTGATCGGCGTGGTCTACGCGGTGAAGGAGGCGGCCGCGCACGGCGTGGCCCGTTGGGACGTCCCGGTCGCCTTCGCGCTGGGCGCCGCCGCGCTGACCGCCTTCGTCCGGCGCCAACTGCGGCTGGAGACCCCCCTGCTGGACGTGCGGCTGTTCCGCGACCGGCGGTTCACCGCAGCCGTCACGGCGTCACTGATCTCGCTGGTCGGCCTGAGCGGCGTGATCTTCGTGGTCTCGCAGTACCTCCAGCTGGTCCGCGGCTACGAGCCGCTCCAGGCCGGCCTGGCGGAGCTGCCGGCCTTCGCCGGCTCGGTGGCCGGCGGTCTGCTGACCGCCCGGATCGCCCGGCGCTTCGGCGCCCGCAGGGCCCTGACCGCCAGCCTGCTCGCCATGGGGCTCGCCGCGGGCGTCCTGGGCTGGCTCGAGCAGGACACCTCCTACCTGCTGCTGGCCGCCGCCTTCCTGCTCACCGGCACGGCCGAGGGCGTGGTCTACACGCTCGGCGCCGACCTGGTGCTGGGCGCCGCGCCCGCCGACAAGGCCGGCGCCGCCTCCGCGGTGTCCGAGACGGCGTACGAGCTGGGCACCGCGCTCGGCATCGCACTGGTCGGCTCGGTGGTCGGCTCGATCTACGCGAGCGGGCTGGCCGTCCCGGCCGGGGTCTCCGGGGAGACCGCCGCCCGGGCCGGCGAGTCGCTCGGCTCGGCCGTCGAGGCGGCGCACGGACTGCCGACGGCGGTGGCCGAGCCGCTGCTGGCCAGCGCCAAGGACGCCTTCGTGCACGGCATGAACAGCGCCGGGCTGCTCGCCGGGGCGCTGCTGGTCGGGGCCGCCGTGCTGGCGTGGCGGCTGCTGCGCGGACTCCCCGCCGCGCGGCAGCCCGCCGGGCCCGCCGAGCCTGTGCGGTCCGCCGAGCCGGTCCAGTCGGCCGAGCCCGTACCGTCCGCCGAGCCGGTCCAGCCGGTGCGGCCGGCCGAGCCGCAGAAGCTCGACGCGTAGCCGGGGGTGGGGGGGGGGGGGGGGGGGGGCGGGCCCCCGGCGCGGCCCCTGCCGCCCGCCCCCCCCCCGCGCCCCGCCCCCCCCGGCCGGGGGGGGGCGGCCCCCCCCCCCCCCCCGCGCGCGCGGGGGGGGGGGGGGGGGGGGGCCCGGCCCCCCCACCCCGCGCTTCCCTCCGCAGCCCTACGACACCCCGAAGGGCAGCTCCAGCTCCGCCCACACCACCTTGCCGTCCCGGGTGAGCCGGCTGCCCCAGCGCTGGGCCAGCTCGCTGACCAGGAACATCCCGCGTCCGCCCTCGTCCTGCTCGGCGAACGGCCGCAGCTGCGGGGTCTGCCCGCCGGCGTCGGAGACCTCGACGGTGAGCACCCGGTCGCGGAACAGCCGCAGCCGGCGTGGCGCTTCGGCGTGCAGCAGGGCGTTCGTGACCAGCTCGCTGACCAGCAGTTCCGCGTAGTCGGACAGCGCGTTCAGGCCCCAGGCCTCCAGGGTGGCGCGGGTGAAGCGGCGGGCCTTGCCGGGCAGTTTGCCGCCGCCGGTGAGCGGGAGTTCGGCGACCCGGTCGGCGGGCAGCGGCAGCGCCCGGCCCATGATCATCGCGATGTCGTCCTCGGTGCCGTCGGTCACCAGCGCGCCGAGCACGGCGTCGCAGCTCTCCTCCAGCGTGCGGCCGGTCCGGGCGAGCGTGCGGGCCAGCAGGTCGATCCCGTCGTCCAGGTCCTGCCCGCGCCGCTCGACCAGGCCGTCGGTGTAGAGCGCGAGCATGGCGCCCTCGGGGAGGGTGAACTCGATCGACTCGAAGGCGACCCCGCCGACGCCCAGCGGCACGCCCGGCGGCACCTCGACCGTGCGGGCGGTGCCGTCGGCGCCGACCCACACCGGAGGCAGGTGCCCGGCCGAGGCGGCCTGGACGGTGCGCTCCAGGGGGTCGTAGACGGCGCAGATGCAGGTGGCGAACTGGCCCTCGCCGATTCCGGAGGCGGTCTCGTCCAGTCGGGTGAGGACCTGCTCCGGCGGCATGTCCAGGGTGGCCAGGGTGCGGGCGACGGTGCGCAGCTGGCCCATGGTGGCGGCGGCCCGGATGCCGTGGCCCATGACGTCGCCGACCACCAGGGCGACCCGCCCGCAGGACAGCGGCACCACGTCGAACCAGTCGCCGCCGACCTCGCTGACCACGCTGCTGGGCAGGTAGCGGTAGGCGATCTCCAGGCCGAGGGTGCGGTGGATCTCCTGCGGCAGCAGGCTGCGCTGCAGGGTGAGCGCGGTCTCCCGTTCGCGCCGGTAGAGCCGGGCGTTGTCGAGGGCCAGTGCGGTGCGGGCGACCAGTTCCTCGGCCAGCGCGACGTCGGCGTCGGTGAAGGGCTCGGAGTTGCGCATCCGGATGAACTCGGAGCCGCCGAGCACCATGCCCCGGGCGGTGATCGGCACCATCAGGTACGAGTGGATGCCCGCCGCCATCCCGGGGGCGACCCGGTCCTCGCTGGACACCAGTCCGCGCAGCACCTCCTCGTCGACGTGGGCGCGCACCAGCGGGCGGCCGCTGCGCAGGCACTGGGTGTAGCTGCGGTCGGGGGCGTACTCGGAGACCTCGCCGACGACGTCGACGGCGTGCGCCAGGCCGGTCTCGTAGCTCTCGCCGACGGCGACGGCGCGCAGGGTGACCGCCCCGTCCGCGGGGATGGGGGTGGGTTCGGCGCCGCGCAGGACGGGTTCCAGCAGGTCGACGGTGGCGAAGTCGGCGAACCGGGGGACGACGGCCTCGATCAGCTCCTCGGCGGTGCGCTGGAGGTCGAGGGTGGTGCCGATCCGGGCGGTGGCCTCGGCGATGGTGGCCAGTCGTTCCTGGGCCCGGGCGGCCCGGGCCTCGGCCTGGAAGCGCTCGGTGACGTCGATGATCGAGGAGGCGACACCGAAGACCCGGCCGGTGGAGTCCTCCAGCCGGAAGTAGGAGGCGGACCAGGCGCGGTCCCGCTTCGGGTCGCCGGGGACGCGGCCGTGCGAGCGGGCGTCGACGACGGGCCTGCCGCTCTTGAGGACCTGTCTCATCGTCTGTTCGATCTCGACGGTGTTGATGCCGGGCAGGACGGCGGATATCCGGCGGCCGAGGTGGGCGGCCGCCGGGACGCCGTTCATCCGGGCGAGCGCCTCGTTTATGCGGACGTAGCGCAGCTGGGTGTCGTACACGGCCATGCCGATCGGCGAGCGGCCGAAGATGCCGTCCAGCACGGCGAGGTCGGCCTCGATCTCGTGCAGCGCCCGGGTGTCGGATGCGGTGGCGAGCAGCAGCAGGGTGCCGTTCGGACCGGCGATCGGGTAGGTGCGGAACTCCAGCTCGACCCGGTGGCCGTCGCGGTGGCGGACCGGGAAGACGAAGGACCGGCCGGTGCCGCTCATGATCCGCCGGAAGAGGTCGAGGACGTCCGGGCGGTCGGCCTCCTCGGTGAGCAGCTGGGCGGCGTAGCTGCCCACGGCCTCCTCGGCGGTGTAGCCGAGCAGGACCTCGGCGTCCTCGCTCCAGTGGAGGATCAGGCCGTCGGACTGGAGCAGGGCCGTCGCGAGCGGGACCAGGCGGTGGCCGTCCGGGCGCGTAGAGGCGCCGCCCGGCGCGAGGCCGGCGGCGTCGGTCGCGTCCCACTCGTGTCCGTGCATTCAGGCAGCACCCCGGTTCGGCTCGTGCCCGGCCGGGTGGGCCTCGCGGTCGGCGCCGGCCGGGTTTCTTCTCCAGACTGCACGGACATCGGCCGCCCGGCGACCCCTTGGTCAGGGGTCTCCGGCCGCTCCGGTCGTACGGGCGTCATGGGCGTACCGGCCGCAGCGTACTCTCCAGAAGGCCCGCCCACTGCCCGATCACCCGGGAACGTCGAACACTGTCGTCGGTCAGCAGGTTGGCCAGGCCGAGGCCGCGGGCGAGGTCGAGGGTGGCCTGCACGGATTCGCGCACGCCGGGGCGGGTCTCGTCGGCGCCGAGGAACTCCACGGCGGCCCGGTGGGCCTCCCGGCCGACTCTGCCCTCCAGGGCGACGATCCGCTCCCGGAGCGCCTCCTCGGTGGCGGCGGCGGTCCACAGGTGCAGGGCGGCGCGGAAGGCCGGGCCGGTGTAGAGGCGGACGATCATGTCGACCACGGCCCGGGTGCGGTCGGGCCCGGCGGCCGGCAGTCCGTCCGCGTGGGCGCGGACGGCTGCCAGCCGCTCGGCCGTGACGTACTCGACGGCTGCGGTGAAGAGGTCCTCCCGGGTCGGGAAGTGGTGCTGGGCCGCGCCCCGGGAGACGCCGGCCCGCTCGGCCACCACGGCGACGGTGGACCCCTGCCAGCCGAGTTCGGCCAGGCAGTCCACGGCGGCCGCGAGCAGCCGGGCGCGGGTGGCGCGGCTGCGGTCCTGCTGGGGGGTGCGGGCGACGGGGTGGCTGGTCATGGCGGGCGGCGGTTCCTGTTCCGGTCGGTGCGCGACGGGTCGATCCTCACAGACGGGCCGCGGTCTCCGCCCGGCGGGGTCGGCCACCGTTCAGGCCGTCGCCGCGGCCCGGGCGGCCTCGCGGGCGCGCAGTTCGCGGCGCAGGATCTTGCCGGCCGCGGACTTGGGGACGGCGTCGACGAACTCCACGGCGCGCACCTTCTTGTAGGGGGCGACCTGCACGGCGACGTAGCCGGTGACCTCCTCGGCGGTCAGGGTGCTGCCGGGGGCACGGACCACGAAGGCCTTGGGGCACTCGGTGCCGTCGGCGTCCGGGACGCCGATCACCGCGGCGTCGCTGATCTGCGGGTGGCCGAGCAGTACGGCCTCCAGCTCGGCGGGGGCGACCTGGTAGCCCTTGTACTTGATCAGCTCCTTCACCCGGTCGACGATGTGCAGGTACCCGCGCCCGTCCACGTAGCCGACGTCGCCGGTGTGCAGCCAGCCCTCGGCGTCGATCACGGCGGCGGTCTCGGAGGGGCGCCCGAAGTAGCCCTTCATCACCTGCGGGCCGCGGATCAGCAGCTCGCCGTGCTCGCCCGGCCCGAGGTCGTCGCCGCTGCCGTCGAGGGCGGTGACCCGCAGTTCGGTGGACGGGACCATCCGGCCGACCGAGCCCGGCGACGGGTCGGGGTCGGTCGGGGAGACGACGTGGGTGACGGGGGACAGCTCGGTCATGCCGTAGCCCTGGAGCAGGTGCGGCAGGCCCAGGCGCCGGGCGCAGGCCGCGGCGAGCTCCGGGTCCAGCGGGGCGGCCGCGCACAGCAGGTACTCGACGGAGGAGAGGTCGAAGCGGGACACCGCCGGGTGCTTGGCCAGGGCGAGGGCGATCGGCGGGGCCACGACCAGGGCCTGCACCCGGTGCTGCTCGATCGCGCGGCAGAACTGCTCCAGGTCGAAGCGGGGCAGCACGACGACGGTGGCGCCGCACCGCAGCGGCTGGTTGAGCAGGGCCGCCAGCCCGTAGATGTGGAAGAACGGCAGGACGGCCAGCACCCGCTCGCCGACGGCGGGGCGGTAGAGCGCGTCGGTCTGGGCGAGGTTGGTGGCGATCGAGCGGTGGGTGAGCATCACGCCCTTGGGCAGGCCGGTGGTGCCGCTGGAGTAGGGCAGGACGGCGACGTCCTCGGCCGGGTCGATCGCGGGCTCGGGGGCGGGTCCGGTGGCGGCCAGCAGGTCGGCGAGGGAGCGGTGGCCCTCGGCGCCGTCCAGCACGATGGTCTCGGCCAGCGGGCGGCCGTCGGCGGCGAGCTGCTCGGCGGCCGCCCGGGCGGTTGACAGGAAGGCCGAGACGGTGATCAGCCGGCGGGCGCCGCTGTCACGGAGCTGGCCGGCCAGTTCCACGGGGGTGGAGAGCGAGGAGACCGTGGTGACGGTGGCGCCGGCCCGGGTGGCCCCGTAGCAGACCATCGGGTAGGCGATCGAGTTGGGGCTGAACAGGGCCACCACGTCGCCCTTGCGCACCCCTGCCCCGGCCAGGCCGGCGGCGACCCGGTCGACGGAGGCGGCGAGCCGCGCGTAGCTGACCTGCTCCCCGGTGATGCCGTCGATCAGGGCCGGCCGGTCGCCGTACTCGGCGGCGGCGCCGAGCACCGCCTCGTGGATCGGCAGGTCGATCACGGGGACGTCCGGGAATTCGCTTCGGAACACCAAGGCATGCCTCCAGCAAGGAAGTTGATGCGGCAACAAAACCGGTGACGCGGGTCGGTGCGGGGCGCGCTCAGGAGCATACGGACAGTCGGGGCGGTGGCTGGGCCATTGTGGGGAACCGGGCACGGTGGCCGCGTGGCACAGTTGCTCCCGAGGGCGCCCGCCCGGACGGTGTTGCACCACGGCCGCCCGTCCCCGGGTGCGGCCCCGGATCCTGGAGCACCCCCGTGAGAACCACCTCCCCCTCCCCGACGTCCGCGCGCAGCCTGCTCGCCGCAGCGACGGTGGCGGCCGCGCTCGTCCTCGGCGGAGCGCCCGCCGCGCTGGCCGCGCCGGGCGACAACGGCGACGTCAAGATCCACAGCGACACCACGCCGGTGGACGACACCCGCGACGAACCCAAGGTCTGCAAGTTCTACCTGGACGCCTTCAACTTCGACACCGTCCAGCAGGTCAACTGGACCGTCTCGCAGCAGCCGCCGACCGGCACCGCGCTGGTGCTGGCCGGATCGATCACGCTCACCAACGGCACCGGCTCGACCGGCGTGATGACCCTTCCGGACGGGCACTACAAGCTCGAATGGACGTTCGTGGGCGAGAACGGCAACGCGAAGCAGAAGGTGTTCGACGTCTCCTGCGCCAGCTCCTCCCCGTCGCCCTCGCCCTCCGGTTCGCCCTCGCCCTCCTCCTCGCCGAGCCCCTCGATCTCCCCCAGCCACTCCCCCACCCACTCGCCCGGCCCCTCCCCCAGTGGCGGGCCGCACGGCGGGGTGGCCGCCGGTGGCGGGGGCACCTCCGGCGGCGGCACCGCCGAGGTGCTCGGCGGGGTGGCGCTGGTCGCCGCCGTCGGTGGACTGGCCGTCCGCGGGATGCGCCGCCGTCCCGGGCGCGACGCCGAGTCCTGACCGGTCCGGGGCGCGCGGCGCGGCGGGGCACCGGGGTACCGGTCCGGCACCCCGGTGCTCGCCCGGCCGACCGCTCGGCCTGCCGCTCGGCCGACCGCGCCGGACGGCGACGCCCGCGCCCCGGCCCGTCAGTACGACTTGGGCAGGCCCAGGGTGTGCTGGGCGACGTAGTTGAGCACCATCTCCCGGCTCACCGGGGCGACCCGGCCGACCCGGGTGGCCGCCAGCAGCGCGCCCAGCCCGTACTCCTGGGTGAGGCCGTTGCCGCCGAGGGTCTGCACCGCCTGGTCGACGGTACGGGCGGCGGCCTCCCCGGCGGCGTACTTGGCCATGTTGGCGGCCTCCCCGGCGGCCACGTCCTCGCCCGCGTCGTAGAGCAGCCCGGCCTTCTGGGTCATCAGCCGGGCCAGTTCGATCTCCACCGCGCACTGGGCGAGCGGGTGGGCCAGCCCCTGGTGGGCGCCGATCGGGGTGGACCAGACGGTGCGGGTCCTGGCGTACTCGACGGCCTTGCCGAGGGCCTGGCGGGCCAGGCCGAGGGAGAAGGCGGCGGTGAGGATCCGCTCGGGGTTGAGGCCCGCGAACAGCTGGAGCAGCCCGGCGTTCTCGTCGCCCACCAGCGCGTCGGCGGGCAGCCGGACGTCGTCCAGGAAGACCTGGAACTGCTTCTCGGGCGCGACGAGTTCCATCGGGATCGCCCGGTACTCGAAGCCGGGCGTGTCGCGCGGGACGACGAACAGGCAGGGCTTGAGCGTGCCGGTGCGCGCGTCCTCGGTCCGGGCGACGAACAGCACCGCGTCGCAGTGGTCGATGCCGGAGACGAACACCTTGCGGCCGGTCAGCAGCCAGTCCCCGCCGTCCCGGCGCGCGACGGTGGAGATCCGGTGGGAGTTGGAGCCGGCGTCCGGTTCGGTGATGCCGAAGGCCATCGTGCGGCTGCCGTCGGCGAGCCCCGGCAGCCAGCGCCGCTTCTGCTCCTCGGTGCCGTAGCGGGCTATCACGGTGCCGCAGATCGCCGGGGAGACGATCAGCAGCAGCAGCGGGCAGCCGGCCGTGCCGAGTTCCTCCAGCACGATGGCGAGGTCGGTGATGCCGCCGCCTCCGCCGCCGTACTCGGCGGGCAGGTTGACGCCGAGGTAGCCGGCCTTCCCGGCGTCCGCCCACAGTTCCTCGGCGGGCTCGCCGGCCCGGGCCTTGGCGAGGTAGTAGGCGGAGCCGTAGCGGCGGCCGAGGTCGCCGACGGCCCGGCGCAGGGCCTTGCGTTCGGGTGTTTCGAGGAGCTGACTGCCGATCGCGGACATGCGGGGTCCTTCCTCAGGCCTCTTGGACGGTCTGCGCTTCGGTGGGCCGGACGACGGCGAGCAGGGTGCCGAGTTCGACCTGCCGGCCGGGGGCGGCGAGCAGTTCGACGAGCACGCCGTCGGCGGGGGCGGTGACGCGGTGCTCCATCTTCATCGCCTCCAGCACCAGCAGCGGCTGCCCGGCGGTGACGGCGTCCCCGACAGCGGCGCTGGTGCGCAGCACCGTGCCGGGCATCGGGGCGAGCAGGGCGCCGGGGTCGCTGCGGACGGTCGGGTCGGGGAAGCGCGGCAGGGCGGTGAGCACGGTGCCGCCCACCGGGGTGTCGACGTACACCCGGCCGGCCCGGTCGTCGTAGCGGGCGACGCGGTAGGAGCGCCGCACGCCGCCCTCGCGCAGCACCACCTGGTCGGCGCCGGCCTCGACGAGTTCGACGTCCGGGTGGTCCTCGGCCAGCAGGCCGGTCCGGGTACGGCGGTAGCGCACCTCCAACTCCCGTCCTTCGGCGGTCCGGTAGCGCTTCACCTGGGGCTGGGAGGGCAGGTTGCGCCAGCCGGAGGGCAGGGCGGTGGAGCGGGCGGCGGCGTCGGCGAGGGCGGCGGCCAGGGCGGCGAGTTCGGCGCCCTTGGTGTCCGGTGCGGTCAGCTCCCGCGCGTGTTCGGCGAGGAAGCCGGTGTGCAGCCGCTCGGCCAGGAAGGCCGGGTGCCGCACCGCGCGGACCAGCAACTCCCGGTTGGTGGAGAGGCCGTGGATCCTGGCACGGGCGAGCGCGTCGGCCAGCCGGCGGGCGGCGGCGGCCCGGGTGGGCGCCCAGGCGATCACCTTGGCCAGCATCGCGTCGTAGTGCGGGGTGACCTCGCTGCCGGACTCCACGCCGGAGTCCAACCGGAGCCCGGCGCCCGCGAACTCCTGGTGCGCGGAGCCGAGTTCGAATCGGTGCAGGGTGCCGGTGGCGGGCTGCCAGTCCTTGGCCGGGTCCTCCGCGTACAGCCGGGCCTCGATGGCGTGGCCGGTGGTCGGCGGCGGGGTGGGTCCGGGCAGCTTCCGCCCCTCGGCGACGACGAGTTGGAGCGCGACCAGGTCGAGCCCGGTGACCGCCTCGGTGACGGGGTGCTCGACCTGGAGGCGGGTGTTCATCTCCAGGAAGTGGAACCGCCCGTCCTCGCCGAGCAGGAACTCGGCCGTGCCGGCGCCGACGTAGCCGATCGCCCGGGCCGCGCTCACCGCCGCCGCGTGCAGCCCGGCCCGTAGGTCCGCTGGCAGACCCGGGGCCGGCGCCTCCTCGACCACCTTCTGGTGCCGCCGCTGGAGCGAGCAGTCGCGGTCGCCGACCGCCCAGACGGTGCCGTGCGCGTCGGCCAGCAGCTGCACCTCGACGTGCCGGCCGGTGGGCAGGTAGCGCTCGCAGAACACCTCGTCCGAGCCGAAGGCCTTCGCCGCCTCGGCCCGGGCCGCCGCCAACTCGGCCGGCAGGTCCGCCAGTCGGCGCACCACCCGCATCCCGCGGCCGCCGCCGCCCGCCGCGGCCTTGACCAGCAGCGGCAGGTCGGCCTCGGTCGGCTCGGCCAACGCCCCCAGGACGGGCACCCCCGCCTCGGCCATCAGGCGCTTGGCCGCGGTCTTGGAGCCCATTGCGGCGATCGCGGCCGGCGGCGGCCCGACCCACACCAGGCCCGCGTCCAGGACGGCCTGTGCGAACCCGGCGTCCTCGGAGAGGAACCCGTAGCCGGGGTGCACGGCGTCGGCGCCCGCGGCCAGCGCGGCGCGCACGACCAGCTCCCCGCGCAGGTAGGTGTCCGCGGGCGCGGCGCCCGGCAGCCGGACGGCGGCGTCGGCCTCCCGCACGTGCGGGGCGGTGGCGTCCGGGTCGGAGTGGACGGCGGTGGTCGCGATGCCGAGCTCCCGGCAGGTCCGGAACACCCGGCGGGCGATCTCCCCCCGGTTGGCGACCAGCAGATTGGTGATCGGAGTCCTGGAAGTCATGGTGGGTAGCCCTCTCACATCCGGAAGACGCCGTAGCCGCGCGCGCCCTCGACCGGCGCGTTGTGGATCGCGGACAGGCACAGCCCGAGCACCGTGCGGGTGTCGCGCGGATCGATCACGCCGTCGTCGTAGAGCCGGCCGGACAGGAACACCGGCAGCGACTCGGCCTCGATCTGCTGCTCGACCATCGCCCGGACCGCCGCGTCCGCGTCCTCGTCGTACGGCCGGCCCTTCGCCGCGGCCGACTGCCGGGCGACGATCGACAGCACCCCGGCGAGCTGCTGCGGGCCCATCACGGCGGACTTGGCGCTCGGCCAGGAGAACAGGAACCGCGGCTCGTACGCCCGGCCGCACATGCCGTAGTGGCCGGCCCCGTAGGAGGCGCCCATCAGCACGGACAGGTGCGGCACCGTGGAGTTGGCGACCGCGTTGATCATCATCGCACCGTGCTTGATGATGCCGCCCTGCTCGTAGTCCTTGCCGACCATGTAGCCGGTGGTGTTGTGCAGGAACAGCAGCGGGACGTCCCGCTGGTTCGCCAACTGGATGAACTGGGCGGCCTTCTGGGACTCCGCGCTGAACAGCACGCCCTGGGCGTTGGCCAGGACGCCGACCGGGTAGCCGTGCAGCCGGGCCCAGCCGGTGGCCAGGCTGGTGCCGTAGAGCGGCTTGAACTCGTCGAAGTCGGAGCCGTCGACGATCCGGGCGATCACCTCGCGCGGGTCGAAGGGCACCTTGAGGTCGCCGGGGACGATGCCGAGCAGCTCCTCCTCGTCGTACCTCGGCGGCTCGGCGGACCGGTCCGGGTCCGGCCCCGGCTTGCGGTGGTTCAGCCGGGCGACGATCCGGCGGGCGATCCGCAGCGCGTCCACCTCGTCCACCGCGAAGTGGTCGGCCAGTCCGGAGACCCGGGCGTGCATCTCGGCGCCGCCCAGCGACTCGTCGTCGGCCTCCTCCCCGGTGGCCATCTTCACCAGCGGCGGGCCGCCGAGGAACACCTTGGCGCGCTCCTTGACCAGCACGGTGTGGTCGGACATCCCCGGGACGTAGGCGCCGCCGGCCGTCGAGTTGCCGAACACCACGGCCACGGTGGGGATCCGGGCGGCGGAGAGCCGGGTGAGGTCGCGGAAGAGGGCACCGCCCGGGATGAAGATCTCCTTCTGGCTGGGCAGGTCGGCACCGCCCGACTCGACCAGGTTGACCAGCGGGAGGCGGTTGCGCAGCGCGATCTCGTCGGCCCGCAGCGCCTTGCGGAGGGTGCACGGGTTGCTGGCGCCGCCGCGCACCGTCGGGTCGTTGGCGGTGATCACGCACTCGACGCCCTCGACCACGCCGATGCCGGTGACGAGCGCCGCGCCCACCGGGTGGTCGCTCCCCCAGGCGGCCAGCGGGGACAGCTCGAGGAACGGCGAGTCCGGGTCGACCAGCAGCTCGATCCGCTCGCGGGCCAGCAGCTTGCCGCGCCCGCGGTGTCGCTCCACGTAGCTCGGGCCGCCGCCGGCCAGCGCCTTGGCGTGCTCGGCGTCGAGCTCGGCGAGCTTGGCGAGCATCGCGGCACGGTGCTCGGCGTACTCCGGGCCGGCCGGGTCGACGCGGGTGGTCAGGACGGTCACAGCGGGGCCTCCGGGCTGTCGGAGCGGGCGGGCCGGCGGTCGGGGCGGCGGGGGCGGTCGGTGTTCTCGTCGCGGTCGGCCGGTTCGGCGAGAACGGCGGCCCGGTCGTCCTGGCGCGGGGCCGGGCCGTCGAGAAGGGCGGCCGGGCCGTCGAGGAGGGCGGTCGGGACCTCGACGTGGCGGGAGCGCAGCCATTCCCCGAGGGCCTTGGCCTGCGGGTCGAAGCGGTGCTGGGCGGCGACGCCCTCGCCGAGCAGACCGGTGACGGTGAAGTTGACCGCCCGGAGGTTCGGCAGCAGGTGCCGGGTGACGGGCAACCCGGCGGTCTCCGGGAGGAGTTCGCGCAGTCGGTCGACGGTGAGGGTGTGGGCGAGCCAGCGCCAGCCGGGCTCGGTGCGGGCCCAGACGCCGATGTTGGCGTCCCCGCCCTTGTCGCCGCTGCGGGCACCGGCCACCAGGCCGAGCGGCGCCCGGCGGGTCGGGCCGGGTGGCGGCGGCTCGGGCGTCTCCGCTTCGACCGGGGCCGGCCGGGAGGTGGCCGGCCCGGGCGGGACGGCGATCCGGCGCCCGTCCGGCAGGACGGCGGTGTGCTCGACGGCCTTGGCGTCGACGTACGCCGCCGTGAACACCCCGTACGGCGCGCCCGGGCCGGGCGGGGCGGTGAGGTGGAAGCCCGGATATCCGGCGAGCCCCAGTTCGACGGCCACCCGGCCGAGTTCGCGCCCGACCTTGGCCGGGTCGGCGTCCCGGGCGGTGAGCCGCAGCAGGGCGGAGGCGGTCTCCTCGGTCGCGGCGTCGGCGCGGTCGGTGCGGGCGAGGGTCCAGCGCAGTTCGGCCGGGCGGGCGCCCGGCGGCAGGGCGGCGTCGAACTGCCGTTGCACCAGGTCGGCCTTGGCCTCGATGTCCAGGCCGGTCAGCACGAAGACCACCTCGTTGCGGTGGCCGCCGAGGCGGTTGACGCCGACCTTCAGGGTGGGCGGCGGGGCCTCGCCGCGTACGCCGTCGATCCGCACCCGGTCCGGGCCGTCCCCGGTGAGCCGGACGGTGTCCAGCCGGGCGGTGACGTCCGGGCCCTGGTAGTGCGGTCCGCCGGTTTCGTAGAGCAGTTGGGCGGTGACGGTCTCGACGGTGACGGCGCCGCCGGTCCCGGGGTGCTTGGTGATCACGCTGGAGCCGTCGGCGTGCAGTTCGGCGAGCGGGAAGCCGGGGCGGGTCACGTCGTGTTCGCGGAAGAAGGCGTAGTTGCCGCCGGTCGCCTGCGCCCCGCACTCCAGGACGTGCCCGGCCACCACGGCCCCGGCGAGGGCGTCGAGATCGGTGGCCGACCACCCGAAGTGGGCGATCCCGGGCCCGACGACCAACGCGGCGTCGGTCACCCGCCCGGTGACCACCACGTCCGCGCCCCCGGCCAGGCAGGCGGCGATGCCGAAGCCGCCCAGGTAGGCGTTGGCGGCCAACGCACCCTCGGGCAGGCCGAGTTCCGCGCGGCGGGGCAGCAGATCGTCCCCCTCGACATGCGCCACGGCCGTCCGCACGCCCAGGCGCTGCGCCAACTCCCGCAGTTCGGCGGCGAGTCGGGCGGGATTGAGGCCGCCCGCGTTCACCACGATCCGCACGCCCCGTTCGCGCGCCAGGCCGAGGCATTCCTCCATCTGCCGCAGGAACGTCCGGGCGTACCCGAGGGACGGGTCCTTCAGCCGGTCCCGCGCCAGGATCAGCATCGTCAGCTCGGCGAGGTAGTCCCCGGTGAGCACGTCCAGCGGCCCGTCCGTGAGCATCTCCCGCACCGCCGAGAAGCGGTCCCCGTAGAACCCCGAGGCGTTGCCGATCCGCAGTACCGAGCGTGCGCGCGCCAATGCGCCTCCCCTGCCGGTGGGTTGGCGACACTCCGGACAAGCCCCGCCGGGCAGCAGCGTGGCACCGGCCACAGAAAAAAGCAATCATGCCTGCTTGTTTTCCTCCTCCACCGACGCCCCGACCCCGCCGGCGCCCGCCGGGTGCCCCACGGCCCCAACCCTGCCGGACGCCGGTCGCACAGGGGCGTCCGACCCGGCGCAACGACACCGCGAACCAGTGGCCGCGGACCTACGACCAGTGGCAGCGACTCCACGAGACGTGGCGGGCGACCTGGCTGTGCCGGCGCTGCCGCGTCGTGTTCCTTCCCGCCGCCCCGTCAGCGGTACCCGTGGCGCAGTTCCCGCAGTGGGCGGCGGCCGTCGCCCGCCAGGACGACGGCCCCGGCGCCGCCCCGGCCGCCTCGGACTGACCGCCGCCCCCGGGGCGGGGGCGCTTCGTCGCGCGGTCAGCCCGTGGCGGCCCCAGAGTTTCCGCCCCCTCCGGCGCCGGCTGTCACCGGTCCATCCGGGCGGCGGCGGACGTCGAGCCACCGGTCGGGTCGGCGGAGTGGCCGGCGCCGGCCGTGGTGGACGTGCCCGCGGTGATGGTCCCGGTCGCGGGCGGGCCCCAGAACTGGGCCTCGGCGATGTTGGCGAATCCGCCGGCCGGGCTGACGTACCGCACCCAGCGGTAGGTGCCGGTGTCGGTGACCGGCAGTTGGAACCAGTCGTCGGTGGGCCGGTCCGTGACGGTCGCCAGGGTCACGCAGCCACTGTCGGGACCGGTGGTGCAGCCCTGGAACAGCCCGCCGACCATGCGCTGTTCCTGGCCGGGGCGGGGGACGAAGCGGATCCTCGTGATCTGCTGGGGCGTGCCCAGGTCCAGGCCCGCGTAGCCGCCGTCGGGCTGCGAGTAGTCGAAGAAGGTCCCGACATCGCCGTCGAAGACGTGCTGGTAGGTGTTGGGGCCGTTCTCCCACGCCGGGGAGGTGCCGTAGGCGGTGCCGGCCAGCAGGGTGCCGCCCGGCGGTGCGTACTGCGGGACGCCGGGCGGCGTGCCGATCGCGTCGGCGTCGTCCTCGAAGGTGTAGTTGCTGCTCGCGGTGAGCGGTCCGCCCCAGGTGCGGTCGGCGAGGAGCTCGAGCGGCCGGTGCAGGTACGAGTCGAAGGCGGCGTCGGTCATCGTCTGCCGGTAGTCGCCCCACAGCGAGACCTCGTAGCCGTGGACGCCGGCCGCGGTGGAGGGCGTCCAGGAGGAGTACAGGGCGGCGTCGTCGGGGTAGAGGCCCAGGCCCGGGGTGATGTACCAGTTCTGGGAGCTGAGGACGACCTCGTAGCCCTGCTCGAGGAGCTCAGTGGGGTCGGCGGTCCAGTCGTCGATGAGGACGTCCTTGTTGGGACCGGCGGTGGAGCTGTTCAGGGCGTCCCACCAGTTCCAGACCTCCATCCGCTTGCCGAGTCCCCTGACGATGGTGTCGAGCTGGTTCGTGAAGGCCACGAACACGGCGTCGGTGCTCGGGTAGTGGTTGTCCGCGGCGTACCGGACCAGCTCGGGGCACGACTGCTGGGCCGTGTCGTCGGGGTACTCGTCGCCGCCGGTGTGGAAGATCGGAGAGTTGGGGAACAGCGGCACGAGCTCCTTGAGCAGGTTCGTGACGTAGGTCAGCGCGGCCGGGTTGGTGATGTCCAGCGTCTGGTTGTTCTGGCTCCCCGGGGAGGCCATCGACGGGCACTGCCAGGCCAGGCTCGGTTCGGCGGCCAGGATCGGCGCGGAGTGCGCGGGGAGGTCGATCTCCGGCAGCAGCGTCACGTGGTACTCGGCCGCGTAGGAGACCAGGTCGGCGATGTCCGCGTGGCTGTACGAGGCGCCGGGGTCCGCGAGGTTCGGGTAGGTCGTGGACCGCAGCCGGAAGCCGTCGTTGTCGGTGAAGTGGACGTGGAAGTCGTTGAGCTTGTACCAGCTCGCCTGCCGGATCTCGGTCTTCAGGTCGGCGACCGACCAGAAGTGCCGGCCGACGTCGATCATGACGCCCCGCTGTGCGACGGTCGGCCAGTCGACGGCGGTGCCGAGGGGGAGGCTCCTGTGGTCGGGGCTCAGCGCGAGGATCTGCTCGATCGTCTGCTCGCCGTGGAAGACCCCGGCAGCGGTTCGGCCGTGGATGGTGACGCCGGCGCCGATCGCCGCTGTGTACCCCTCGGCCTGCGTGGTGGTGGTGTCGAGTTCGACGAAGATGTCGCCGCTCCTCGGTGCCGAGCCGGTCACCACGGGGAGGTTCAGCCCGGTCTCGGCGGCCAGATCGGCGGCGAAGGTGCGGGCGTCGGCGGACAGCGCGCTCGCGTCGGCGCGTCGGACCACGATCCGGCTCGCAGTGGTGAGGGTCAGTGTGCCGGTGCCGCCGGTCCACCGCTGGATCGAGGGAACGGTCCGCGGCGCCGGGTTCACGGTCGCCGCGGAGGCGCAGCCGGAGGCGAGCGCGCTGGCGGTCATGGTGAGGACGGCCAGAACCGCGAGGACCGCCACTCGCCGCCTTGGTGACGCCCCGAGCGGGTTCCGGGTGCCGGCCGCCGTCGCTGCGAGGGGGGCGGCCGGGGGGACGTGTGTGCGCCCGGTCCGCCGTCGGTGAAGTCCCACGGGAGCTCCCTGTGTGATTCTGCTCGAGATTGATCGAATCAGTGAGCAAAAATCCAGAAATTTGCAAAACCGTCGCACCCGCCAAGCCGCGAGTCAAGGAGGGTGCAGGCCTTACGTCGCGGGCGGGGCAAAGGGCAGTGGACGCCAACGCTCGGACTGGCGAGGCACGTTGAGTGCGGCTCTCGGGCAGGGATCAGGACGATCAAGGCTGTGCGGGCGCAGCTGTCCTGGTGAACGCATCGGGCGGCGCGTCCCGTCGCCGGGAGGCTACGGGCGCCTGAGGGTGCGTCATGCCGTGCTGGCCCGCCAGGCAACCGCTCGCTCCGCGGTGCCGCCTCGACGAACCGACGGCAGAAGCTCGGGTGCGGGTCGTGAGGGGCAGCGGCCGGACGTCAGCGAATCGAAGCGGCGTACCCGGTCAGGGTCGCACCGGGGAGTTCGAAGCGCCGCCGCCTGTGCACGTGGAGACCGCGGAACCGGTCGTCTTCATCGGCGACGACCGCGGCGGCATCGACATCTTGGCAGAGCGGACGACCGGACCGAGCACGCCTCACCAAGGCCGTACTCTCGGATCCGGAAGCAGTCCGGCTCGCGAGCAAAGGCCAGCTGGAGAAGTTGAGTTCAGGACGGCTTCCGACGCCGGTGCTCCAGCGACCGGCGACGCGTCGTCCGACAAAATTCGCTGTCCGGCGGGCGGTGCGCCGTGATAGACCACCGACGTGCACAACACTTTGGAGTTCCCCGAGGTCCTGCGGCTGATCGAAGACCGCTCGGCCGCGTTCCGCGCCGCCATCGCGTCCGCCCCCGACCTTGACGTCCGGGTCCCGAGCTGCCCGGACTGGACGCTGCGCGAACTGGCGCAGCACCTCGGTGACGGCCGCCGTCGCCAGGCCGCCATCGTCGCGGCGGGTCCGGGCGCTGAACCCCCGGCGAAGACGGACCCGAAGGGCGCTCCGACCGCACCCCGCGACCCCGAAGCCCTGGACGCCTGGCTCGCCGAGTCGACCGCGCTCATGCTCGCCGCGGTGCGCGAGGCCGGCCCGGACCGCGGCTGCTGGACCTGGTGGGGCCGCTCGCAGGCTCCCCAGACCAGCGGGGCCCTGGCCCGGCACCAGATCCAGGAGATCGCCGTGCACACCTACGACGTCCAGCTCACCCAGGGCGCCGCGCAGCCGCTGCCGACGGACGTCGCGGTCGAGGGCGTCGACGAGTTCCTGACGACCGTCGCGGCGACGACCGTTCCCTGGCCGTTCAAGCCGGCGACCATCGATCTGCACGCGACCGAGGGCCGCTCCTGGCGCCTGACCCTCAACGCCGACGGCGTCCGCTGCGACGACCTCGCCGCCGACGCGGAGCCGGGCGACCTGACGATGCGAGGCGCAGCGAGCGACCTGGTCCTCTACTTCTACGACCGCCTCCCGCTCGAGGGCCTCGAGAACACCGGCGACACTGAGCCGATGGACCAGCTCGCCGCCTGGGACCCGAACACCTAGAGCGGGGCCCGGTTGGGACATCGCGCGGCTCGGCCGGACTGCGGGCCTGCTGCTCGACGGCGAAAGCGCACCCGCGGGCCGGCGGCGCTCGGACAGGCCGTAGTCGGTAGCGGTACCCGGTCCAGGTACCGAGCGGTGGAGCGGGTCGGCGGAAGCGTCCGCCCTGCCGGGCGGCTGCTGCTGCCCGGCAGGGCGAGGGAAGGCCAGATGTCCGTGCCGCCACTGCCGGTGGGCGGCGCGTCTACGGCTGCCGCGGCCCGTTCACCGGTCGCCCTCCCCGGGGGCGGCGAGGAGGTCGGTGACGAGCCGGCGGGCGTAGGCGGCGTCGAGCCCCGCCGGGCGGAAGAGGATGCGGTACATCACGGGGGCGACGACGCGGTCCATGGCCGTCTCGACGTCGGGGGCGCTCTCCCCGCGGTCGACCGCACGGGCGACGATGACATCGATCTGTTCGGCCGCGTAGGCCGAGCACTGGCCGGCGTTGCTGCCGTCCGGGTCGCCGAGCAGGGCGTCGCGGATGTAGGCGCGGCCGGAGGCGGACGCCATCTCGTCGAGGAACTGCTCGGCCCAGGCCGTGAGGTCGGACCGCAGGTCGCCGTGGTCCTCCGGCTCGGTGTCGGGCCGCAACCGCTCCACCGCGACGTCCGACAGCAGTTCCTGCAGGTCGCCCCAGCGCCGGTAGATCGTCGACGGGGTGACTCCGGCGCGCTGGGCGACCAGGGGGACGGTCAGCGCGTCGCGGCCCGCCTCCTGGAGGAGTTCGCGTACGGCGGTGTGCACCGACGCCTGGACCCGGGCGCTGCGCCCGCCGGGGCGCACCATCTGCTTGCGACTCACCAGACCATGTTAAAGCACAGCTGTTGCGTTTAGAGGCGTCCGCGTCATCGGGCGGTCCGACGCCCCCGGCCCGAGCGGCGTGGGGGCGGGCCGGGACCGGAGGGCTCCGTCCCGCCCGACCCGGCCCGCCCGAGGTCGGAGGGCTCCGGCCCGACCCGGCCCGCCCGCCGCTCTCAGCGGACCGGCGCGAGCGCGCGGCCGGACTGCGTCCCCTCGTAGGCGTGGCCCACCCGCAGCAGCGTCCGCTCGCCGAAGTGCCGCCCGAGCAGCTGCATGCCGATCGGCATGCCCGCCGAATCGTGGCCGACCGGGACGGACAGCGCGGGCACCCCGGTGATGTTCACCGGGGAGGAGAGGCGGACGTAGGCGTCGGGGACGCTCTCGACCGTGCCGTCGGGCCAGGTGACGGTGTCCTGGCCGGCGCGGACGGCGGTCGTCGGGACCGTCGGGGCGGCGATCAGGTCGACGTCCTCCAGGATGCGGGCCCATGCGTCGCGCATCAGCGTCCGGGCCCGCTGGGCGCGCAGGTAGTCACCGGCGCTCATCAGCTCGCCGGCCTCCAGGAGGATCCGGACGTCCGGTTGGTACAGCTCGGGGGCGGTTCGCAGGGTGCTTTCGTGGTAGGCGGTGGCCTCCGGCACCATCAGGCCCCACTGGGTGGCCTGGAGGTAGCGGGTCATCGGGATGTCGATCTCGACGAGCCGGGCGCCGAGCGCCTCCAACTGCGCGACGGCGCGGTGGACGGCGGTCGCCACCTCTGCGTCGACGTGGTCGAAGTAGTGGGTGCGCGGCACGCCGACGCGCACTCCCGTCAGGTCCGGGTCGGAGGGTGGCCGGTAGTCGACGGCGGAGGCGGCCACCGAGGCGGGGTCGCGCGGGTCGTGCCCGGCGAGGGCGGCCAGGACGAGGGCCGCGTCCTCGACGGTACGGGTGATCGGGCCGACGTGGTCGAGGGACCAGGACAGCGACGTGACGCCGCGGCGGGGCACGAGCCCGTAGGTCGGCTTGAGTCCGACCACCCCGTTCAGCGCGGCGGGCACCCGGATCGATCCGCCGGTGTCGGTGCCGAGGGCGAAGGTCGCCGCGCCGGAGGCCACGGCGACGGCGGACCCTCCGCTGGAACCACCCGCGACCCTGTCGCGGTCCCAGGCGTTGGCGGTCTGCGGGGTGGTCAGGCCGTAGGCGAACTCGTGGGTGTGCGTCTTGCCGACCACGATCGCACCGGCCGCCCGCAGCCGTGCGGCGACCGTGCTGTCGGAGGCCGCGCGGTGGTCGGCGCGCACCCGGGAGCTGGCTGTGGTGGGCGAACCGGCGACGTCGATCAGGTCCTTGAGCCCGACCGGGATCCCGTGCAGGGGACCGCGGAACCGGCCCTGCGCGGCTTCGTGCTCGGCCTCGCGGGCCGTTCGGCGCGCCTGGTCCGCCGTGACCGTGACGTACGCCCCGAGGTGCGGCTCCACCTGCTCGATGCGCTGGAGGACCGAGTCGACCAGCTCGACCGGGGACAGCCGGCGGGCCTGGATCTCCTCCGCGGCGGCGGTGATGGACAGCTCGTACGGCTGCATCGTCCTACTCCTTCCCCGCGCGGTAGGCGGCGGCGGGCGGGGTGTCCCCGAAGTCCAGTTCGCGCAGGACCGCGACGACGGCGTGGATGTGGTCGGCGGTGGCCGCGACCGCGGCGTGGCGGTCGTCGGGCAGGGGAAGCCCGGCACGGGCGGCCCAGCTGGCGGCCTCGGGCGGGGTGAGCTCGGCGGAGGACGGTGCGGCAGGGGACGGTTCGGCGGAGGACATGGACTCTCTCCTGATCGGGTGATCGGGCCCGGAGCGGCGGCGCGACGCCGCGACACCAAAAGCTATTCGTTTGCGTTAGTGCGACTGTAGGTCCTACCCTCACTTAAAGCAAACGGATTGCGTTAGTGGAGGGAGTTCCATGTCCGGCACCCCGTCCGGCACGCGCGCGCGCCGCCCCCGCCGCCCGCCTGGGAGCAGTCGGCCCGGCGCACCCGCGCACCGCGCCCAGGCGAGGAACCGCGCAGCGGCGCTGGCGGCACTCGCCGCGCCCCGGCGCCGGACGGCAACCGACCACCTCACCTCTCCCTCCACCTCCACCTCCACCTCCACCTCCACCTGAAGCGCAACGCAACAGCAGCTGAAGAGCAAAGGAAACGACCGATCATGCGCACTCCCCCCGCCCTCACCATCCCGTCCTGGACGGTGGGCGACCTCACCGTCCACCGCATCGACGAAGTCCTGCTGCCGCCGGCAACCGGACCGTGGCTGCTGCCCGACGCCACCCCCGAGGTGGTGGCCGGCCAGGACTGGCTGCAGCCCCACTTCGCCGGCCAGGACGGCATCCTCCACCTCGACAGCCACAGCTTCGCCTTCACCGTCGACGGGCTGCGCGTGCTCGTCGACACCGGAATCGGCAACGGCAAGGAACGGGCCAACCCGGCCTGGCACGACCTGCACACCGACTACCCGGAGCGCCTACCCGCCGCCGGCTTCCCGCCGGACTCCGTCGACCTCGTGATCCTCACCCACCTGCACGCCGACCACGTCGGCTGGAACACCCGCAAGGTGGACGGCGTGTGGGTCCCCACCTTCCCCCGCGCCCGCTACCTCACCGCCCGCACCGAACGGGAGTTCTGGGCCGCCTACGACATGGAGGAGGCGCGCCGCCAGATGTTCCGCGACTCGGTGATCCCGGTCGAGCGGGCCGGTCTGCTGGACCTGGTCGACGTCCCGGACGAAGGCGGCGTGCAGATCGTCCCGGGACTGCGTCTGATCTCCACACCCGGCCACACCCCCGGCCATGTCGCCGTCGAACTGACCAGCCGCGGCGAGAAGGCGCTGATCACCGGTGACTGCATCCACCACCCGGTCCAGCTCGCCCACCCCACCATCGGCGCCTGCGTCGACATCGACCCGCAGCAGTCCGAGGCCACCCGCCGTGCCCTGCTCGCCTCCCTCGCCGGCACGGACACCCTCCTCCTGGGCACCCACTTCGCCCCGCCCACCGCCGGCCGCGTCATCGCCCACGGGGACGCCTACCGGCTCCGGCCCGTCCCCGCAGCCTGACCGGCCAGGCCGCCCCGCCGACGGCGTAGCCGGCTCGACGCCGCAGCCGCCGAGGGCGGCCGTTGCGACGGCGGGCTCGCCCCAGCCGCGACCGGGGTGCGCCACCCGATCGCTGCCGGCCGAGCGGCACCGGGACGGCATGCTGCGGTGTCGGACCTCTGCGGCAACCAGCGCCTGACCCGCGGGCGCGGGCAGAGCACCTACTCGACAGAACCGGTGGGCCCGATGACGTAGCGGCAAACCCGCTGGACGGCGTCGCGATACTGCCATCATGGCCGTCACCCAGCAGCTCGCCCGAGTCTCGGCGGATTACCTCGTCGCCTGCCGTCAGTCAGCCGAACAGTCACCCGACGGAGATCATCACTGGGATCCACCGGCCGAGGACTGCCTGGACCTGGACTGGGCGCCCTCCATGCTGGAGCAGGCCTGCGAACTGGCACGACTCGACGCTGTCCACCTGGATGCGCTCAGGCGCGCGACCGACGGCGACACCGATATCGATCTGGACTTCCTCAACGCGAACCCTCACGCGATCGCCTTCTTCAGCAACTCCGTTGCGACGGCCCTCGATCCGGACGCGGTTGCCCGGGTGTCGAAACTGCTCGGAGAGATCGACATCCGCGCGATCCTCCACGCCGTCCGCGACAGCGGCAAGGTCTCCACGCTCGGCTACGGGTTCACCGGTGATCCAACGGAGTACCTCCTGGGCCACTTCGGCGTGCTGCGCACGTTCTATGCGGAGGCGGCTCGAAGGGACCTTCTCGTCGTGCTCTGGTGGGACTGAGTCCGAAGGCCGCCGAACGTGAACGGTCTGCCGTCGGGGAGATCCTTCCCCGACGGCAGCCGCGCAATGCCGATGGGTGCGGAACCCTTGAAAGCGTGGCGCGTATTGAACTGCGCCAGGGCTAGGAAGCGTCGATGTAGGCGAGATGGGAGCCGCAGACCGTACAGCGGAAGAGCATGGCGCTCGCCCCCTGCCCAAGGCTGGTGAGGAAGCTGTCCAGTTGGGAGGCGTCGTGCCATCCGTGCATGCGCAGGTCGAGTCGAAGCTGCTCGAGCGCCTCGGGGTGGGCCGCCAGTTCGGCGTATCCGACCTCGCCGATGAAGGCGGCCGCGTCGTCGCAGTGGACGAGCCAGTGCGGATCCTGCCAGGCACGGAAACCGGGGGTGCGGCGGCTGACCAGCGTCAACGTTTCCTCGCTGACGCCGTCGAGCCCGTATGCGTCCGCGAATTCGCCTTCGAACCGTTCAGCAGCGCTGCCGTCGGCTATGCACCAGGGACAGAATCGCCCGCTGACGTCCTGGGCGGTGTAGAAGGTCGCTGTGTATATCCACCCCGTACTGCGCTCGCAGCACGTGCACCTCTCGGCGCTCTCCCGGAAGGACCCGCTCGCGACGGGGTCAGGGTGGTAGCGGAAGAAAGGCAGGCCGGTGCTCACTGGCGTGCCTGCCGCTGCAGGAAAAGTCTTGCAGCGACGATGGCTGTCTGTGCGTCGGCGGGAACACCGATGAAACTCATGGGGCGCAGTCTGTCCGCACGGCGGCCCGGTGATCAAGTGGTGAGGTCGTTGTCCTGCCGATCGATGGCGGTACAGAGGTGTTCACGGTCACGCGACGCCCGCCTCTGCGCGGCCATCGCCGACCGAATCACCTTGCGCTGCGGGCTGGTCCAGACCGGCACCGAGTCCTACCGCTACCCAACCACCCAGCAACCCCTCTTCTGAGCCTCGAAGTGACGCGGGGTTCAACTGACAGCCATCCCGTCCCGGCGGATGACGACCTGCAACAACCGTTGCAAATCGTCCTGGACCGCATCCAGCAGTTCGCCACCGAATATGCAAAGGGAGCGCTCCCAAGGGTGGCCGAACGTACCGAAACGCAAGTCCTCGCCCAGGAAGATGAAGTAGTCCCCGTCCGGGTACGGACTGAGCGGCCAGCCCTCACGCGAGCGCCCTTCCAGGGCTCGAGGCAGGAACATGTCGGTCGCGGGCAGATCGGGACGGAGCCGATAGCACGTGTGTTGCCAGTCCAAGATCCACAACGACTCGCCGGGTGCACTGCAACCCGCAAGCCCTTCCTGCACCACATCAACCAGACGGTCAAGCTTTCGGCCGCCAGGGTCGTCGCTCAGCGCGTCGAGGCTCCACGTGATCGACGGCGAAGTCTCGGTGATCCCCAGGAAGGCGTGGATGTCGGGGCGGAAGTCGAACTTGGCATCAAAGCGGTCCCAGATGCCGTCGTGTTCGGTTCTGCTCAGGCGCTTGAGGGGTTCATCGATCATCCGACGACTCTAAGCCCAGAAGATCGAATTTCATTGTCCAATTTGCTGCCCCAACCAGAAGCCCACGGGTCCAGCCCACCTGCACATCCAGGGCAAGGCCCCGGCCGCGACTCGTCAGTGAGGCGACCCCGGCCCGCAATCACACGCTACGACGCCACCACTCTGGCCCCCACGGACCCTCCGCCCGGCCTGGCGAGTCACCCGACCATGGCTCCAATCTCGCCGGAACGGCTCCCGAAATCGCCGAAGACCACCTACTGGGGTCGCGTCTGGTTCTCGTCACACCGGAGCAGTGGCCTCCGTATGACCCGACAGAATCACTTGCGCAGGTTGTCGTAGTTGCGGGAGGCAAGGGCGCGGTCGGTTACCGGCATGTGGAGGTGGAGGCCCCCTTTGCTCTGCTGAACCCTCAGCGGTCGTTAAGGACGTCGAGTCGGCGGGCAGTCATCCCCCACCACGTGACCCCCACTTTGCGCGGGGAGGAGGGATCCGGACACACGCCGCTCGTGCTGCTCTGCGGCTGGCCCCCGCGCGCGGACGTTGGCTCCCCACACGGGACCCACCCGCGGCACGTCGGGCTTCAGGCCCAGCACAGCGGAGGCTGCGCTGGGCCTGGTCCTGTCGTTCCTCGGCTCAGCCGAGGGCCGCACCGCGCTCCTGTGCGAGGGACTCCAGTCCGTACCGGGCCACGTGCTCGGCGTTGCTCAGGTCGATCGTCCGGACACCCTCGGCGGTCAGCCGCTCGTTGATCTCGTCCAGGTGCTGCTGCACGAGCTGCTTCTCGGCGTCGGTGATGCGGCCCTTGTGCGGCCGGCCGGCGTGCTCCAGGCTGGCGTAGTTGACGCGCTCCTTGGCACCGGCCGGCGTCGGCTGGCTCGGGATGGTACGGGCCACCTTCTTGGCGCTGCGCAGTACCTCGGCCATCGGGGCGGCGGAGGCCAGCCGGTTGAAGGCTTCGGCCTCCAGCACGACCGTCTCCGGTTCGTCGGCGTCGGGGTGGTGCAGCTCGATGGTCACCAGGTCGAGCGCCAACTCCTCCACCGCGGTCAGCTCACTGCTGAGCGCTTCGATCTCGACCGGGCCGTCCTCCAGGTCGGGGTGCTCGCGGACCACGATGCGCACCAGGTCGTCGTCGTTCTCCACGTGCGTACCGGTCAGGTCCGAGAACCGGATGATCTTCTGGCCCATGTCTGCCTCTCGTGATGGCTGCGATCTGGCGAGAGCCTACGCCGGGATGGATCTTGGCTGCTCGTCGTCGGCTCGACGATCGCCCGCGACGACCGCCTCACCTTCCGCGGAACGCCGGAGTCGTCGGAAGCCACGTCAGCCGGATCAAGATGCCCAAGCGCCAGATGTTCGGCCGCGCGCGGGCTTCACACGTCTCCGAGAGAGAATCTGCTGGCCTGGCGCATGAAGGTGATCGAGGCCGGGATCCAGCGGGGTCACTCAGCGCTCGGTCCAGGCGATCGCCGGTGACGACGGCGAAGCCGGTACAGATCAGGGGCCGGTCGGCATGAAGTCGCTGTTCTGCGGCCGGGTCGTTTCCGTAGGATCCCGGCATGCCAGCTGACGAACGTGTGACCCGGTCCTCCTTTCGCAGACCGCTCCAGCCGATAAAGGTTCCCACAGCGATCGGTGTCCTGCCGGACCGGATCTGGTCCGATGACGAGTGGGAGCGTATCCAACTCGGTTACCGGTCGCGGAGTATGGATGAGAAGTGGAACGTTGTCGTCGAGGGCGATGTCGTGTTCCTGCACCGGAGCTGGACAGGCTTCGGCGTCTTCGAGGCGACGTTCGCACCTGTCGAGGGCGGTGGTCGGCGGATCGTCTCAGCCGTCGTGGAAGCCGGCCGCGGCGGCCCGCACGGGAGCTCGGCCGACTTCGAGTGTCTGATGCTGGAGCTGGTGCTCAGTGCAGTAGTTCTCGGAGAGCCGGCGACAGAACTCCGAGAGAAGCTGGTGCTATGGGGTCAGGGGTCTGGGAACGGGGCTGTCTCCGCGGGGGCTCTGCAGCACAGCGCCCTCGGCCTGCGTTCGAGCCCGTAGGTTCGCTGTCCGCCGCCCAAGTGGCTGGACCTGTCGTGGCAGACCACGGCCGTGGCATTCGCGGGTGAGGCTGCTGGCGTTGGGCCTGCTCGTCGACGGCTCGGCCGCTCGCTCCGGCCGCCCGGGCGGCGCTTGGACCGGAGGCGCGGCAGCGGACTCGGCCGCTACGCGTCGCTTCTCAGCATGCTGATGAAGAGGGCCCAGCTCTCACCGGGGAAGGTGAGTACCGGCCCGTCGGGGTCCTTCGAATCCCGTACGGCCACCGCGCCGGGTTCACGGCGGACCTCCACGCAGGCGAACTGCTTGTTGTCGCAGTACGAGCTCTTGAACCACTGGACCGTCACCTGGACTCCTCGTGGGTTATGGCGGGATGGTACCCGCCACCGTTGCGTGTAGAACTCGATTGAAGGTCGGTGCGATGCCGGCGCGTTGGCGTGATGTCCGAAGTCAACGCACTTGACGGCCCCCACCTCGCCTATGACCCCGTCAGTGGGATCAGCGCGAGGTCAGCTCGCTCCTCCCGCTCGGCGAGCCCCCCGAAGCCGAACGGTTGAGGGCCGCGGGGTTCCACTACACGGAGGAGCGCCAGAACCCGGGGAAGGAGGCCGCCTCGCAGCCGCCGAGTGGACGCCCGGACTCGTCCAGTGGCTCGATTCCCATATCCAGAGGGGCACCGCTCGTCGTCCTCCGGACCGCCACCACCATCGACACCGGACGCCGCAACACCCGCTGGTGCTGGTGGTGCGAGCCCACCACGGTGACTACTCCACGACGCCGTGCTCGGAGCTACCCGCCTGCACACCTCCGCCAGGCTGTATGAGCCCGCGCACTGCCGGTCGGCCGACTGCGGCCTGAACCAAGCAGAGATTAGTTTCGTGACCACTTCTAAAGCTTGTTGCAGAAGTCCGGGAGGGCAGGTCAATGTGTGCTTTGACCTGCTGGTTCAGGCGGTTCGGGCGAGGTTGTGCACGTGGGCGACGGCCTGCACCGCGTGGTGCAGGCCGCCGCCCTTCTGTCGGCAGTCACAAAGGATCTTGTAGTTCTTCATCCGGGCGAAGGTGTGCTCGACGCGGGCGCGCACCCGGCGGTGTTCGGCGTTGTCCTCCTCCTGGGCCCGTATGAGGGGGCGGCCGGCTCGTCGGCGGTCGGGGACTACCAAGCCGGTGTTGAGGTAGGCACCGTCCGCGAGCACGGTGGTGCCCGCACAGGTGGCGGGCAGGTGGGAGGCCCGCCAGGCGTGGGCGTCGGCTTTGTTGCCCGGCACGGGGCGGGCGGTGGCGACCACGAGACGGGTGTCCGCGTCGATGACGACCTGCACGTTCGCCGAGAACCGGTAGTTACGGCTCGACGCTGCGGCCCCGCACGGGAACCAGAGTGCCGTCCACGATCCACAGCCGCTCCACGCCCGGCACCGGGCGTGGAGCGGCCTCCAGCGCCAGGAGCGGGGCGAGCTGGCGCATCGTGAGGTTGGTCCGGTAGTACACCGCGACCAGCAAGTCCCGGTCGGGGGGGGGGGGGGGGCCCCCCCCCCCCCCCCCCCCGCCCGGGGGGGGGGGGGCCCGCCCCCCCGCCCCCCCCCCGCCCGGACCATTGCCGCCCCGCTCACGCACCGCCCGCACCAGACCCTCGAACTGCCGCATCCGCAGCCCCGTGAACGTCTTCACCCAGACCGGCACAGCCCGAAGCACCCCACCCATACCGGAGAAATGCCCCGCACCAGGCCTTCTGGACAAGCTTTAAGGGCTGTCCCGTATCCGTGCGCCAGTGTGCGTGAGCGGGATGCCGACTGCAGACTGTTCGAAGAGTGATGGTGGTGACACCACTCCCCCATAGGGTGAGCACCATGGCTGGGACGTATCGGGAAGAAGACAGCGCAGAGCGCGCCGCGCTGCGCCGTGCGTTGGACGACTTGGACGCGCTGCTGGCCGCAAGTCCCGAGCGCGGATCCGGGGCCTACCTTCGGTTCGAGCCCATGGTGGAGAAGCTGCGGACACCGGCAGCCGCGTTCCTACGGTCGGAGCTGGAGGAACGACTCGCCCGCTACGTCGCCGCCGACGATTACTTCGCGCGGGACCGGATGGCCCACGTTCTGGCGGGTTCCTGTGGCCAAGAGGCCCTGCCTGCCTTGCTGGGCGCGATGGTGACCGATCGCAACGAGGACGGGGACATGCTGCATGTCGACATCCTCGACCTCTTCGAGGCATGGCCCGAGACCGCGTTCAAGCTGTCCATGGACTACATCGCTTCCGACGATCCGGGGCTGCGGAGAATCGGCCTCTGGGGCGTCTGCTTCTTCGACTCGCTCGGGACCACGTACTTCGATCTGGTCGCCGACGCGGCCTGCGACCCGGACCCCGGGGTACGCGCCGACGTGATGGCCACCTTGGGCTCCGGTTTCGGCCTGGGTGATCCCCCACGGGCCCTGGACATCCTGATCTCCGGCACATCCGACACCGCACCGGGAGTCCGCCGGGCAGCTGTGAGCGCACTCTACGGATCACGCGAAGCGGTGGTCACCGATGCCCTCATCGTCTGTGCCAGCGACGCCGATCACGAAGTCCGATCCTGGGCGGCGTGGGCACTGTCCAGAAGGCCGGAGCCCGAGGTCCGAGCCGTACTCGAACGGCTCACGACGGATGAGGAGGCGAACGTGCGCGACGCTGCGCGCCAAGCCCTCGAATCACCAACCAGTTGGTTTTGACCGGTTCCTCGGGAGTAGCTTCCGTAGCAGATCTGAAGACGGGTGGCCATGCCACCGCGCCCCGTCATGATCTCGGCATGGCTGCTGCGATCACCGCGTCGGAACCGTCCTGGATAGCCTCGTTTTACCGGACTGAGCCCGCATGATTTCCGCAAGCTGATCACGATGCTGCACCATGACGGCGCCGACCAGGTCCGTCCCGGACGGCCGCGGTCACCGTCGTTGGAGGACCGGGTTCTGCTGGTTGGCGGCTATTGGCGCACCAACCTGACATCGCGCCAAATAGCGTCGTCTTTGGGGTCTCCAAGCCGGCGGCCGACCGGATCATCGACCACCTCGCCCCCTGCTCGCGCTCAACCCCCGGCAGCGGTTCCGCAAGGACACCGTGCTGATCGTCGACGGCAGGTTCCCAACCCCGACCACACGATCGCCGAGCGGGCGAAGAACTACCGGTACTCCACCAACCACCAGGTTGTCATCGACGCCCGCACCCGGCTGATCGTCGCTGTCGGCAAGCCCCTGCCGGACAACCGCAACGACTGCAAAGCGTGGGAGGGGTCCGGCGCGAAGGCCGCCGTCGGCCGTACGACGGCCATCGCCGACGCGGCTATCCAGGCAGCGGCCTCGTCATCCCACACCCAGCCCCGCGGCGGCGAACTTACCGACCGGCAAGCCGAGCACAACCACGAACACAAACAAGTCCGTGCCCGCATCGAGCACGTCTTCGCCCGAATGAAGACCTGGAAATCCTCCGCGATTGCCGCCTCGAGGGAGACGGTGTCCAGCACGCCATGCTCGGCATCGACCGCCTCCACAACCTCCTCCAGGCTGTATAGGCGAAGCCCTCCCCGCCGCAGATCACCCCGCCCCGATCCGCCGGAGATCAATTCGAGACGACCCTTAAGCAGCCGGTCTCGACCTCCCGAACTTGAGCTCGGCTCAGCGTTTAGCCAGCCACGTCCCGCTCGGTAAATCGCTGGCGCGGCGCACACCGATCCTCGAACCTGATCACCGTGCCAGAACCCAAGCATCAGATCCGCGCCCGCTATACGGCCGCCACGGTAACCGTCTACCAGGCATACGCTCCGGAACTCGGCCTGCCCGCCGCACAGACCGGACGGCTCCCGGCAGCGTGGAAGAGGGACCGCATGACGTGGATCAAGCCGTCATTCCTCTGGATGATGTACCGCTGCGGATGGGCGACCAAGGAAGGCCAGGAGACCGTCCTGGCGATCGAAATCACGCGCGCGGGCTTCGAATGGGCCCTGGCCAACGCCTGTCTGGCCCACTACGAGCGCGGTCTGCACTCCGACCGCACGGCATGGAAGCGCCAGTTGAAACGAGCCCCGGCTCGAGTGCAGTGGGATCCGGAACGCGACCTGCAACTGCAGCCGCTTCCGTATCGCTCTCTTCAACTCGGCCTCGCCGGCGAAGCCGCTGAACGCTACGCAGAGGACTGGATCGTTTCGATCACCGATGTCACAGCGACTGCGCATGCGATCCATGCTCAGGTGGCGGAAGGGGCTTTGGATGCCGCGCGGGAACTCCTTCCCATCGAACGCCCCTATCCGTCCAGCGGAACGCTCCTGACTCACCTAACCGGCTGAGCTGCCGCGCAAATCCCGGACCACGGACTGCTCGTTCTCTGCCAGCCACTGTCTCGTTCCTGGCACATCGGCTTGGTCAGCGCCTCCCACGCGCCCGCCATCTCGACCTCGCCCTGGTGACGGAAGCGCGGATCCACCCAGAGGTCGTGCACCTCGCCGTCCGGGCGGATGCCGCTGAGCGGGTCCTCCGTCGCACCAGGGTATGGAGCGCCTGGACGGCGAGGCCCGCTCGCCAGCCGCAGTTGTCCGGACTTCGCGAGTCTCGCGAGACACCGCGAAGTGGTGTCGGCTGACTGCACAACGCCCTGCGCTCGGTCGGCGGGCGCGAAGTGCACAGGCCGGACCCGCCCGGGACGGATGACCACGGGCGCCTCAGAAGTCCGCGTCGACCTCCATGGCGTCGTCGTCCGCGCCGACCTTCGTGCCCTCGCGGTCCGTGTCGGAGTCGCTGTTCTGGTCCCAGGTGAGGTCGCCCTGCTGGGTGAAGGTGATGTAGGTGCCGCCGGCAGCCTTGACCAGTTCGTGCAGGTACTGGGCGTAGTCCTTGACGGTCTCGACCTTGTAGTCCTCCATGCCCTTGTTGGCCGCCTTGCTCGGCCAGAGCGGGCCCGGGTAGACCTCGACGTCGCCGTCCTGGACGGGGGTGGCGTAGATCTGGGTGTAGCAGACGACGCAGGGGCGCTTGACGCCGACCGTCTTCGCCGGGTCGAAGCCGTCGAGTTTCTGGAGTCGCCGTTCGGCGTGGAGGCCGTCGTCGTCGGCGGAGACGTCCTCGGGCACCTTGACCGCCATGCCGGCGATCTCGGCGTAGTCCCCGCTCCCGGTCTCGCCCTCGGCCACCCGGTCCGACAGCTTGCCGGTGTGGCGGGCGAAGCGGTCCTGGCCCTCTGCGTCGGCCCCTCCGAAGTGCTCGACCAGGGCCCTGGCGAACGCCTTGCCCGTGCCGTGCCGCGCCGCGAGTTCCCGCAGCTTCGCGTTGTGCACGTTCCGGTTGGCGGAGATGTACAGGTCGGTGCCGATCGCGCTCACCTGCACCTCCTCGGCGGGCGAGGAGGTGACGCTCCCGAGGTACTCCTTGGCGAGGGTCGAGATCCAGCGCATGCTCTGGGTGGTCCGGGCGGCGGCGAAGTCCTTCGGCGGACGGGTGTTCTCCGAGCCCTTGTAGATCTTCTCCGTGGCGTTGAGGCTCGCGGTCCGGTTCTCCTCCGGCGCCTCCGTCAGGTGCAGGGTGCGGTTCTGGGCACCGCCGTGCGACGTCCAGCCCCAGGTCCCGACCAGCTCCTTGATCAGCGCGTCCTTCGCGTTGGACGCGCTGCCCTTCTTCTTGCCGCCGACCTTCGCCCTCGGCGCCTTGGGCATCCGCTGGACGGACGCCGTACGGGCCATCACCTGTCGCGCCGTCGCCTGCCGCGCCGAGGCCCGCTGGACCGCACCGTCCGCCGCGTCCGCACCGGCACGCGCGGCCGGCCGGGGCGCGCTCATGACGCGCCGCGCGTTCGCCTCCGCCTCCCGTTCGAAGCGGTCCGACGGGTCCGACACCCGCAGCCCCGAGCCGTTGTCGGTGCCGGCGACCGGCCCCTGCCGCTGCTGGATCACATGGGTCAGCTCGTGCGCCAGTGTCTCCTTGTCCCGGCCGCCTTCCCCGAGGACGACGTGGCTGCCCGACGTGTACGCGCGGGCGCCGATCTCCGAGGCCGAGTCCTTGGCCGCCCGGTCGTCGTGGATACGGACGTCGGAGAAGTCGGCGTCGAACCGCGACTCCATGTCCGCGCGGGTGGAACCGTCCAACGGACGGCCCGCGCCGCGCAGGACCTCGTGCACCGAGGACCGCTGCACCGGGGACCGCTGCACCGGGGCCTGCGCGCTCCCGCCGTGGCCGCAACCCGCCTCGTGCAGATGCTCCTGCTCCTGCTCCTCCTGGGCCACGCCCGCGCGCCGCATCCGCTCGACCACCGCCGCGTTGCCGATGCTTCGCTGCAGGCCGATGAGGCCCGGCGCCGGGCCGGCGCCCGGAGCCTTCGGCCTGCGTGCGGGGAGCCGCTCGTCGTGGCGGGCATCCTTCCGGTCCTTGCCGGGCGCGTGCATGAACTCTCCTGTTGACCGGAAGCGATGTCCTGTCCCCTTGGTAGACGATCACCACCGTCCCGGACAAGGGCCGTGGGGGCAGACCTGGTTGACCGGAGAGGCAACGTTCGGCGGTCCTCTGGCGGCTCGAAGCCCGGAGGCGTAGTGCCGGCCCGGGCTCCGCCGAGTACTCTCCCGAGACGGAACGGCAGCGCGCGGCAGGCACGGTGAGCTGCTGACGTGCAGAGGGGCAGCGAAGCGGGACGGGCCTTGCGAAGCCCCGCCCGCAGGCACGTCGGACGGGAGCCCCATGGGCAGCGGCCGCCCCCGCGTACTTTCGTGAGTCGACCTCTCGAAGTACGGGAAGCAGCCGCGTCGCATGCCCCCGGCCCCCGCAAACCTCAACAAGGTCGAGTGGCCGCAGGGTTCAGCTACCGGCTCAGGCGCCGAAGGCCGCGCGCAGCACGTCCACGGCCTGGGTGATCGCGGCCTGGGCGACCCGGGTGCCGCGCAACGCGTTCAGCATCACGAAGTCGTGGATGATGCCCTGGTACCGGGTGACGGTCACCGGCAGCCCGGCCGCCCGCAGCTTCGCGGCGTACGCCTCGCCCTCGTCGCGCAGCACGTCCGCCTCGGCCGTGATGAGCAGGGCCGCCGGCAGACCGGTCAGCTGCTCGGTGCTGGCACCCAGGGGGCCACCGCGTAGTTCTGCTCGATCGCGACCGGATAGCGGGCCTCGGGAGAGAGGTCGTACTCGGGGAAGCGAAAGCCGCCCCGGTCCCGGTGGCGAGCTCGCGCACCAGCCGGTCGTCGGTGTGGGCGTTGCCGGGCAGGACTTCAGCTCGGGCCCCGCAGTGACCTGTTGCACACCCGAGGGCTCCAACAATGATTCGTAGGACAGCATATGACGGTAGGAGATATATATAGGCGCATGACAGAACGCTCCCTGCAGGAGCCCACGCTGCTTCTGCTGACCGCGCTGGCCGATGCCCCCAGGCACGGCTACGCCCTCATCCAGGAGATCGCCGCGATCTCCGACGGCCGGGTGAAGATACGCACCGGCACTCTCTACGGCGCGCTGGAACGGCTGCTCGGCCAGGGCCTGATCCGGGTCGAGGGCGAGGAGATCGTCGACGGCCGGGCCCGTCGCACCTACGCCCTCAGCGACTCCGGCCGCGAGGTGCTCACCACCGAGGCCGAACGCCTGCGCACCGTCGCCGCCGAGGCCGATCGCCGGCTGTCTGCCGCCCGTCCGTGGCTGAAGGGAGCCTTCGCATCATGAACGACCGCGCTCTGAGGGGGGCTCTGCGCCTGTACCCGGCCAAGTACCGGCGTGAGTGGGGCGAGGAGATCACGGCAGTGTTCGCCGGCATCACGGCCGGCGCGGGGGGTTGGGCCGTCGCGCGCGAGCTGTTCGACCTGGCCGGGCACGGCGTGCGGGCCCGGTTGGGCCTGAGGTCCGGCGGCACCTTCGCACGGCTGGCGGCGATGGCCGCGCCGTTCGCTGCCGCCGCGGCGGCGGGCATCTCGCTGATGGACCTCTACATGCTGGCACGCGACTGGCTGCGCCACGGGGATGCGGCGCTGTGGGTTCCGTCCGCCCCGCCGTTCTGCTACGCGTACTGGATCGGCCGGGGCAGCGAGGCGTTGTACCTGGCCATGGCGGGCGCTGCCGTGTTCGGGCGGTGGACGCTCGCACGGCTGCTCGGGCCGGTCGCCGTACTGCTCGCGGTCGTGACCTGGCTTGTCGACAATTTCGACTACCTGTCGCACCATCACACGGCGTGGATCAGGAGCCTGGTCGAACTGACCTTCCAGATCGGTCCCCAGGCGCTGTGGGTGCTGATCCTGCTCGCCGCCCCGCGGGATCTGCTGGGCCCGGCCACCTGGCGCCGCGGTCTGGCGGCAGTCGCGGGGGTGCTGGTCGGCGGCGTGCTGTGGGGCCACACGTTCATGTTCGGCCTCTTCCGCTCCCTGAGCATGCTCGACGGTGTGCTCAGCCCCGCCTTCCCGGTGTACGAGCTGGTGCTGCTCCTGGTGGCGGTGGTGGGCCTGCGGCGCGGTCGGTACGCCCCTGCGGCCGCGGCACTCGCCGGCGCCCCGATCGGCCTGGTCTCGCTGGTTCTGACCGTTCACGCGCTGTGGAGCCCGTATTCCAGGGACGGGGCCGTGGCTCAGCTCGGAGTGCTCCTGGCGGTTGCCGTGGTCGGCGCGATCACCGCGGTCGTGGTGGAGAGCCGCTGGGCTCCGACCGCGCCTCGGCGGAGGCCGCCGACGGCCGGTTGACCGCGACTGCCGGGCACGGGGTACACCTCCAGCCCTCCGGGAGCGCGGCGGCCGGGTCGGCGCCGCGCTCCCGGGCGCCGCGGTCCCGGGCGCCACGCTTCCTGTCGCCGCGGTCCCCGGCGTATCGCTCCCTGGCGCCGCGCTCCCGCGGCGCCGCGGGCCACCGCACCGGGCGAGGTGAGAAATTCCTCGAATCGGTGGCCCTGCGGCCGCCCGTAACGGTGCTTCAGACGGCCCTCGAGCGGTCGCGCGGGCAACGGCACCTCTCACGGCCCGACCCTTCCGATCGCCCCTCAGGAGCCCGTCCGGGGCTTCGCGAGAATCGCTCTGACCTGGTGTTTTCTGGGAAATCTCCTAGGCTGGAGACCTCTGCCGGACACCCTCGGAGGGGGCATCATGAGCGAGGAACCCAAGGCCTACCACGCCAGCAGGATCGTGGTCCTGGAGGGCCTGGAAGCCGTTCGGAGACGGCCCGGAATGTACATCGGATCGGTCGGCGAGCGCGGCCTTCACTCCATGGTGTTCGAGGCCGCCGAGCGTGCGCTGGACGAGATCCTCGACGGCACCGCCGGCCGTGTCGAGGTCGCTCTCACCGCCGAAGGCGGCGTCCGCGTCGCCGACGACGGCGCGGGCCTGCCGGTCGAGCAGGCCGGGCACACCGACGGCCCGCCGTTGGAGGCCCGGTTGACGGTGCTCCGCTGCGGGGCGCAGCCCTTCAACCGGCGCTCGCTGGCCGCCGGCTATTCCGGGGTGGGACTGTCCGTCGTCAACGCACTGTCGAGCCGGCTGACCGCCGAGGTACGGCGCGACGGCGCCCGTTGGGTACTGGAGTACGAGCGCGGCGCAGCCGTCGCGGCGCCCGTCCGCACGGGACCGGCGAGCGGCAGCGGAACCGCGATCACCTTCCGGCCCGATGCCGAGATCTTCGAGACCCTGGAGTTCTCGTTCGACGCACTGGCCGAGCGCTTCAGGGAACTGGCCTTCCTGAACCGCGACTTGGACATCACCCTCAGCGATGAGCGCGACCCGGCGTCGCCCCGGTCCGTCCGCTTCCACTACCCGGAGGGGCTGAAGGACCACGTCGCAGAGCAGCGCCGCCCTCTCCACCCGGAGGTGATCGGCTTCGAGCGCGAGTGCCCCGACATGGAGGGAACCGTCGAGGTGGCCCTGCGCTGGTGCGACTCCCGCGAGGGACAGCTCGCCGGCTACGCCAACAGCCGGCCGACCCCCGGCGGAGGCACGCACGTACTCGGATTCCGCGACGGCCTGGCGGCCGCGATCACTGCCCATGCCCGGGAGCAAGAGCTGCTCACCGCCTCCGACCCCGGCTTCACCCCGGACCAGCTCAACGCGGGCCTGACGGCGGTCGTGTCGGTGAAGCTCGACCACCCCGAGTTCGAGGGAGCCGTCCGCGACCGACTCGGCAACGGTCCCGTCCGCGCCTGCGTCGCGGAAGCCGTTCGAGAGCACTTGTCCGCCTGGCTCCGTGCCAACCCGGCGCAGGCGACGGCTGTCCTCGCCCGGATCGCGATGACCGGTCGCCACCGGTAGCAACACCGAAGCCCCGGCTGTCGGGGGCGCCTACTGCCACCGCCCGAGCCTTCCTTCCTCGCCCTCTTCACCCGGATGAGCACCCTCGCCCCGAAGCAGCAGGTGAGGCGGACCGACGGCTTCGGCGGCGACGTCCGCCAGGGACACCTCCTTGTCATGACCCTTTCGAAGGATGCCGTGTTGCTGTCACGCTTCTTCTCCCGGCCCACTCCTTCGAGAGGCTTCGATGAGCAGATTCCTGCGTTTCCTGACCGCCGCCGCCCTGTTCGCCGCCGCCGGCACCGCGGCACTCGCCACCCCCAACGTGGCGAGCGCCGCGGACTGCACGGCCGCCCAGGTCGTCACCAACGGCGGCTTCGAGTCCGGCGGTTCGCCCTGGACGGCGGACAGCGGCACGATCACCAGCGACAGCGGCCAGAGCGCCCACAGCGGCAACTCCTACGCCTGGCTGGACGGTTACGGCTCCACCCACACCGAAACCCTTTCGCAGTCCGTCACCCTCCCCACCGGGTGCAGCACCGCCACGCTCCGCTTCTGGCTGCACGTCGACACCGCCGAGACCACCACCAGCTCTGCGTACGACAAACTCACCGTCAAACTCGGCGGCACCACCCTGGCGACCTACTCCAACCTGGACGCCGCGGCGGGGTACGTGCAGAAGAGCATCGACGTCTCCGCCTTCGCCGGCCAGACCGTGACCCTCGCCTTCACCGGCACCGAGGACTCCAGCCTGCAGACCAGCTTCGTGCTGGACGACATCGCCCTGGACGTCTCCGGCGGCACCACCCCGCCGCAGCCCGGCGACGCCACGCGCACCCCGGCCGCCCCCGGCTACACCGTCGCCCTGACCAGCGACAGCACCGGTGCCGGCTGGACCGGGCACGAGGACGTGCGCTTCACCAACGCCTCGGCCACCCCGCTGAACGAGGTCTACCTGCGGCTCTGGGACAACTGGCACGGCAGCTGCCCCGGCAACACCCCGATCACCGTCAGCAAGGTGACCGGTGGCACGCCCGCCGCGCTCTCGGTCAACTGCACGGCACTGAAGATCACCCTGCCCGCGCCGCTGGCCCAGGGGCAGAGCGGCGCGGTGGGATTCGACCTCGCCATCACCGTACCGAGCGGCGCCGACCGCTTCGGACACGACGGGGCGTTCAACTTCCTCGGCAACGCCCTGCCGGTGCTGGCGATCCGCGACGCGGCCGGCTGGCACCTCGACCCGTACACCAACAACGGCGAGTCCTTCTACTCGCTCACCTCGGACTTCACCGTCACGCTCGACCACCCGTCGAGCCTGCTGGTGCCCGCCACCGGAACCTCGGTGGACACCCCCGGCACCGCCGGGCGGACCGTCACCAAGGCGACCGCGGCCAAGGTCCGCGACTTCGCCTGGGCCGCCGGGCCGTTCACGAAGGTCTCCGGCACCTCGCCGGCCGGCGTCAAGGTCAACATCTACTCGGTGACCGGGATCAGCTCCTCGGACGCCAACTCGATGCTCTCCACCGCGACCTCCGCCGTCGACTCCCACGCCCAGCGCTTCGGGGCCTACCCGTACGGCGAGTTGGACGCGGTGATCGACAACAACTTCTGGTTCGGCGGCATGGAGTACCCCGGCTTCGTCCTCGACCTGGTCAGCACCACGGCGCTCACCCACGAGATAGGCCACCAGTGGTTCTACGGCATCGTCGGTGACGACGAGTACACCAGCCCCTGGCTGGACGAGGCGTTCACCGACTACGCCACCGACCTCGCCCTCGGCAAGTCCGGCAACGGCTGCTGGAACAGCGTCTCGTGGGCCTCCTCCGCCGAACGGATCACCAACTCGATGGCGTACTGGGACGCCAACTCCTCCCGCTACTCCACCGTCGTCTACGGCTACGGCAAGTGCGCACTGCACGACCTGCGCCGCCAGCTCGGCGACACCACCATGACCAAGTTGCTGCACGACTACGCGCAGTCCCACTGGAACGGCGTCTCCACCACCGCCGAGTTCAAGGCCGCCGCCCAGGCGGTCAGCACGGTCGACCTGACCCCCTTCTGGACCCAGCACCGCATCGACGGCTGAGCGCACAGCACACTGCCCGCCCCCCGGCCCGAGCTGCGGGGGGCGGGCGAGTGCTGCGCGGTCGCGCTGCCCGGTCGGCGCCTTCGATCAAGCCCATGGCCGACCTGGGGGACGTCAACCTGCACGTCCGCATGCTCGGCGCCCCCAACGAGCGACTCGCCCTGCTGTTCCGCGACTGCTTCCGGGCGCACCCCGAGGCAGTCCCCGCCTATCCCCGCTTCAAGAGCGTCCTCACGGGCACGGTCCACGACACCGGTGTCTACGCCGACGTCAAGGTTCCCGTCGTCGACCTCGTCATCGCGGTCGCCGAGTCCTGGGCCCTCGCGACCAGTTGGACGCCACATAACCGACACGAGCCCCAGAACGTGACTCCCACGACAGCAGCCCCGCACGCGCGCCCACTCTCGCCCTCCTCATGGGCAACGAGCTCGCTCGGCGGCCGCGAGGAGGGAGCGGCTGTCCAAGGCGCGCCTACCCCGGTGCCCTGCTGGGTAGGGATGGCGGTGCGGCACGTGACACTGCCGGACTCCGGCGGCGTGACGGCCGTTCAGTACCGCAGACGATCCGGCGGGGGGCGGCGGATGGAAACGGCGCAACGGGTGGTCAAACGCAGTGCATGGTTCGCGCGGCTGCCGGTCGCGCTCGCGGGTCTCAGCCTCCTGCTGCTCGTACACGCACTGGTGCGGAAGAACCTGGCGCACCCGACCGGAGTGTGGAAGGCCGATCTCCTGGACACCCAGGCTGCCGTCGCAGCCGTCCTGGCGTCGGCCGGGGCCGTCCTCGCCCGCGCCCAGTACGCACGGGCTGTGAGACCGGCGCTGGGATGGTTCGGCCGGGTCATGGCCGACGTGACCCCCGACGGCGAGCTGGCGTGGGCCTGCCACGTCATGAACGGTGCCCAGGACGTCGCAGTCCTGACGGAGGTCGACTACTGGGTGCGGTTCACCCCGACAGCACGGGCCGCCGGCGCCACGGACTCCACCCGCTGGGGGACCTGGCACGAGGCGATGGCCGGACTCGCGGCAGTGGGCCTGGAGGCCCGACTGGACTTCACGCTCGACCTCATCGGCCCGGGTCGGCCGATCCCCGCCCAGGGGCTGATGTTCGTCGGCTGGTTCACGGAGAAGGCGATGGCGGAGATCGACGACGTCTTCGTGCGCGTCCGGGTGACCGACCGGGTCGGCGACACCCACGAGCGAGTGCTGGCCCTGCTGAAGGGCGCGGACCGCAAGCCCCGCAGCCCCGGACAGCCACCGTTCTGAGCCCGGCACCCCACCCGGAACGGGTCAGGACGGGTGGCGACCGTGGTGCAACTGCTCGCCGAGTGCTCAACCGGATCGAGACGCACTGCACTGACGATCCACTCAGGCGCCCTCCACCCAGGCGCCCTTTGCCCCGCTGAAACCCGGCCTACGGACGTTCCACTACCGGAGGCCAGAGCTGTGACCCTCTGTCACCGGCCGCCGCCGACTCGATGCAGGACTGCAGTTCGTACACCAGGACCACCCAGTACCGCCTGATGCCTGCTTATGGCAAGGCCAGCCCTGTCCCGTGGCAGGCCGGACCCGGTCGGCCTGCCACCGGACAGGGCAACTCGGCCCGCCTCAGCCGGGCCACGTCCGCCGCGTGCCACGGCGACGCCGTAAGCACCCGGCCGCCCGCGGGCCGGGGAGAACGGGCGGCCTCGCGTCGGTTCGGCTGAGGGTCAGCGCGCGCTGCCGAGGTTCCGGTCGGCCTCGTCGCCTTCGAGCATGAGGGTGGTCTCCTCGATGCGGCGGAAGCGGCCGTCGGGGGCGAATTCGGCGAAGAGATAGACCTCTATCCGGACGGTGGAGCCGTCCTTCTTGACGATCTCCATCGTGTGGCGGTCGGCGTAGCGGTCGCCGGAGGAGAGTTCGTCGTGGACCTCGACGGAGCCGCCCGCGACGACGGTGCGCAGGTGGGCGATGTGGTCGAGGAACTCGGTGCGGTCTGCCCAGCTGCCGTCGGTGCGCTGGCGGTAGTCGGGGGCGAAGTGGCGGTCGGCGGCCTCGTCCAGGTCGAGACCGGGGGTGAGCAGCAGGTCGGTGAGGGCGGAGCGTGCGTCGGTGCGGTTCATGGGGTTCCTCCATAAGGTGTTGGGTGGCCCGGGAGGGCCGGATGTGGCTAATGGGGTCTTGCCTTCAGTGGCTCCTCCGGAGTGGCCGTCCGGCTCTCCG
>NZ_JBIDAK010000039.1:0-65799 GCF_043202455.1 Kitasatospora sp. NPDC048194 | reverse complement strand
CGAACCCATTCATCGTTCGTCAGATCACCCCGCCCCATGCTGGGCACAACGAGCCCGGCATGGAGAAGTCACATGATCCGCCGGACAGAACCTAGACCGCCGTCGGATCCCCGGCCGGCACGGGCCGGCCCGGCGTGGGCCGGGCGCTGCGGGCGGCGTGCCCGGGCTGCGCCGGCGGCACGGCCGGAAGGTGCTGGGCGGCCTCGGCTGCGCTGTAGGAGGAGGTGAAGGTGAACGCGCGGGGGGAGGGTCCGTTCACCCGCAGGTCCGCCAGCCGCTCCAGGGCCTCGTCGACGGTCGGGAGGTGCCCGGCGGGGACCCACCAGAGCACCAGGTGCGCCTCGACGTGCCGTTCGAACCATTCGCGGCGCCGCTGCATCGCCTCCAGGTGCCCGCTGCGGTAGGTGAAGTCCCACAGGGCTTCCGGGGTCTGCCACACCGACAGCGTGACGACGACGTTCTCGCCCGCCGGGCGCAGGCCGGTGGCGTCCGCCTCCCCCTCCCCCACGAGTCGCCACACGAAACCGGGCGCGGCGTCGGCGGTGGCGTTGACCGGGTCGAGCAACTCGACGAAGGGTGCGATGCGCGGGTCGTCCAGGGGGTAGCGGAGCGTGGCGACGTTGAGGTGGGCGAGGTGGGCGGCATGCGGGGATGCGGTCATGGCCTCATCCCAGCACGACCCCATTTCTATGTCAATGCTCGTTGTTTTTAGAACTCCCGACCTCGACCACCACGCAGCACTCCCCCGGCCGGGGGGCCATGCGGGCGCGGAGGGGGCCGTCCGCGCCGAGCAGCCCCTGCAACAGTGCGAGGTTCATGCCGCAGACCAGCGGCGGGAAGCGTTCGGCGACGGCGTGGAAGGGGCAGTTGCGCATCCGGACCACGCGCCCGGCGGGGCCGGACGACCCCTCAGGACCCTCGGCGCCTGCGGGGCATTCGGGGGCTTCGGGGGCTTCCAGGTGGGGTTCGTAGCCGCGGGCGGCCAGCACCTCCACGGCCTCCTCGAGGCTTCCGCACGGCGTCGCCGGGCCGCGCAGGGCCTCACCCCGGCGGCGCGCGGCCGCACGGAGGCCCGCGTCCAGCCCCGCCTGCTCGGCGGCCTCGGCGAGCAGTTCGGCGGCGGTGCGGTAGTCGCGGGCGGGCAGCGACACCTCCCGCTCGGCCCGCGCCCTGGTGTACACCTTGGCGGGACGCCCCGCCCCCGGTCCCGAACGGCCCGTCAGACGGCGGCTGCCGCTCTCCAGCAGCCCGACCTCGGCCAGCTTGTCCAGGTGGTGCGCGGCGAGCGTGCGCGCCACCCCGGCCGCCTCGGCGGCCTCGTTGCGGCCGACCTCGCGGCCCTGCGCCGCCACGTACTCGTACAGGCGGCGCCGCACCGGATCCTGCAGGGCCGCGATCGCGTCGATGTCCTTCACCCGGCCATTCTAGGAACAACTCAGGTTGGAGATAGAAGCGCGGGGGCGCGGTCCGGCGGCTGCGCCCCTGGCCCGGCGGGCCGGGGCACCGACGGGCGGAGGGCCGCGCGGCGCGGGCCGGAGGCCGCGGCGAGGGTCGTCGTCCGCGGCCGGCTCCGGCAGCCTGGCCCGGGCTCTGTCGTGGACGGGCGCGTCACGTCGGCTCCGGCCGCGGCGGGCGGGTTCGTGCCCCCCGGCTCGCGGCCTCGCGGCTGGGCGGGGGCGGGGGGAAAGGCGCTTCACGCTTCGCAGGTCGCACCGCCGGGCGCGTCCGGCGGGCCCGTTCCGTCCACGGGGTCGATCCGTCGCGTCCGCTCCCGCCCCGTGCTCGGCCGCGTGTCACGGCCGCCGCCCCGCGGGCCGTCCTCGCCGTTTCGCCCCCTCAGGGGGACAGGTGCGCCCGCCGGGCCATCACCTCGTCGGCGATGGCCAGGGCCCCGCCGGGGGCGATCTCCGCCAGGTCGTCGAAGACCATCGCCCAGCCGCCGAGGAAGACGGCGCGGGCGGCCAGCCTGCGCGCGCGGGCGGGATCCGGCGCATCCACCAGGGCGGCCAGTGCGCGAGCCCGCGTCCGGCGCAGGGGGATCGTGCGGGTGAGGTCCTCGGCCCGCTCGGGCTCGCCCTGCCGGGCCAGCGCGCCGACGACGTCGATGAGCGCCTCGCTCCGCCCCCAGCGGTCGGGGATCGCGGGCAGGAGGGCTTCGGCCCGGGCCGTCTCGCCGTGCCGGGCCAGCGCGCCGACGACGGCCATCAGGGCCCGGCTCCGTGCCCAGCGGTCCGCGAGGGCGCGGGCCAGGGCCTCGGCCCGGTCGGTGTCCCCGGACCGGGCCAGCGCCTCGACGATCTCGGCCTTCCGCGCCGCGCGCAGGTCGGGCTCGGCGATCAGGTCGGCGAGCGCCGTCGCCCGCTCGACCTCGCCGTGCCGGGCCAGCAGCAGGGTCACCGCCTCCCGCAGTTGGAGGCTGTCGAAGTCGGCGTCGCAGCGGAGCAGGCGCTCGGCCCGGTCGGCCAGGGCGAGGGCCACCTCCCGGTCGGCGGTCTCGGCGACCTCCTCCAGCAGCTCGGCCACGATCCTCGCGTCGAAGGTCGGGCGGGGCCGGGCGAGGATCGTCAGAGCCAGGGCCCCGGAGTCGTCGTCCCCCGCCCGCGGCCCCGCCGCCTCGGCCGCGGCGGCCTCGGCGGCCCGCGCGGCGGCGGTCCGGGTCAGGCTGCGCAGCACGGCGTCGAGCCGGTCGAGGTCGCCGCGGCGAGCCTCGGCGGCCAGCACCGCGACGAGGAACGCGCGCAGGCCGACGCCCTTGCGCGCCTCGGACCGCACGAGGTCCTCGATGCGGTCGGCGAACGTGCCGGCCAGGGCGTGGTCTCCGGCGGCGAGCGCGATCTCCATGGCCGTGAGCAGGGCGTGCCCCGTCTGCGTGCCGTCGCCCTCGCACTCGGCGGCGGCTCTGGCGGCGTAGCCGAGCGCGGCGCCGTGGTCACCGTCGTCCGCCACCGCCTTCGCCAGCTCCGCCCAGGCCCGCGGCCGGTTGTGCGGGTAGCGCACCGTCTCCACCAGGGCGGCGGCGTGCTCGCGTTCACCGGCGCGTGCCACCGCCGGGATGTGGGCGACAAGGGCGCAGTCCCGCAGCGAGCGGTCGGTCAGCGACTCGAGGAGTGCCCGCGCACCGTCCAGGTCACCGGCCTCGCCCGCCGCCCTCACCAGCCGGACGAGGTCCTCGTCGGGGCGGAACCGGCCCGCGCCCGAGCGGACCAGCTCGACCGCCCGGGCGAGGTGACCGGCCCGCACGAGCGCCACCGCCAGGCCCATGTCGGCGCCCCGGTGGGCCTTCTGGTGCGCCGCCAGCCGCAGGACCGTCAGCAGGCAGGGCACGGACCCGCGGGGCAGCAGCCTCCGGTCGCCGCTGCTCGGCGGAGCCTGGCCGAGGCGCTGGTCCGAAGTCCTCGCCCCGTAGAGTTCCCGGCCCAACTGGGCCTGTCCCTTCGGCATCACGATCCCCCTCGCCGGCGGCCGTTGCCCGCACCGCGCGGGGCGGGCGCCGCCTGGGGCGACACGATAGTCCGGCGGTCGGACCGGCCGTGGCCGGAGGCTCGGCCGTGGCCGTGGGGAGCGACGCCCCGCCGCACGCCGACGGGACCTGGACGGCGGCAGTGGCGGGAGGAGGTGGCGGCGCGGGCCGGGGTGGCGGCGCGGGCCGGGGTGGCGGCGCGGGCCGGGGTGGCGGCGCGGGCCGGGGTGGCGGCGCGGGCCGGGGTGGCGGCGCGGGCCGGACGGCGGAGTGCACCGCGGTGGCACCCGGGAGGCGGCGGCCCCGGCCTCGATACTGCGAGCATGCCGACATTCCACGCCGGTGAGGTCGCCTCGATCACCTCGGTCACCTCGCCTCCGAAGGGGCCGCGAGCCGCCACGCGTGCCGCGGCCCTCGCATCCGCCCTGCTGCTCGGCGCCGGACCCACCCCGGCCGCCCCGCCCGCCTTCGCCGCGCCGCCTTCCGTCGCCGGCCCGGTCACCCGCGCCGCGACGCCCGACCCGGACGACCCGGACGACCCGGACGACCCGGATGACCCGGACGACGCGGGCGCTGCGGGCGCTGCGGACGCTGCGCGCGAAGCGGGCGCTGCGGACGCCGAGCAGCTCAGCGCGTACTGGACCGCGGAGCGGATGGCGGCCGCGCTGCCCGGCGACACCGGACGCACCGCACCGGCCACGACGGCGGACGGCCCGCGGCCCGGTGAGTTCGTCCCGGCGAGCACGAGCTTCGACGGCATCCCGCAGGCCGGCACGTTCTTCTGGACCGACGCCGGCGGCACGGGCCGTACCTGCAGCGGCTCCGTGGTGCGCAGCCCCGGTCGTGACCTGGTGCTGAGTGCGGCCCACTGCCTGGCGGGCTACGCCGGCCCGGCTCCGCGGCGGCACCTGGGGTTCGTTCCGCAGTACCACGACGGGCTCACGCCCTTCGGCGTCTTCCCGGTCCGGGACGACGGCGTCTACGTCTCGCGGGAGTACTACGACCGGGGTGTGCACGCCGGGGCCGCGTACGACTTCGCCTTCGCGGTGACCGGGCCCAACCGGGACGGACAGCGGGTCCAGGACGCGGCCGGGGCGGTCGAGTTGCTCACCGGCTCCGGTTACTTCCACGCTCCGGTGCGGATGGTCGGGTATCCGAGCGGCGCGCGCAAGCCGCTGGAGTGCCTGAGCCGGACCACCCCGTGGATCAGTGACGATCCCGCGGATCCGGGCACCTTCGAGCGCATCGCGTGCGACGGCTTCGTGGGCGGGACCTCCGGCGGGCCCATGCTGGTGCCGTGGCCCGGCGGCTGGGCGGTCGTCGGGGTCGTCGGCGGCTACCACACCGGCGGCAACACCCCCCAGATCTCCTACAGCGCCGTCTTCGGGTCCGCCGTCCGGGCCCTGTACGAGGCCGCGGTCACCGGCGCGCGGCCGGCCGGGCCCCGGCTCCGGCCGGCCGTAGGGGTCCGGGCGCAGCGCGCGGACGACCGCCCGGGCGGGGGCCGCTGACGGTCGGTGACGCGGGGGTGGGGCGCAGGCCGGTGGTGCCCAGTGGCGGGGATCACAGCGGGATGCGCGTGGTCGGCGAAATGCGCGGGGCCGTCGAGGTGGTTGGCACGGGCAACCGTTCCCGTCCCGGCACGGCACCGTCACCGCACCCGTCCCCGTCCCCGTGAGGATTCCCATGACCGTCACCGAGCCCGCCGCGGCCGCCGCAGCCGCCGAGCCCACCGCCTCCCGCGCGGCCGAGATCCTGTCCCGGCCCGTCACGATCAACGGGCTGACCGTGCCCAACCGCATCGTGATGGCGCCCATGACCCGCAGGTTCTCCCCCGGCGGAGTGCCCGGCGAGGACGTGCGCTCCTACTACGCGCGCCGCGCCGCCGCGGGCGTCGGCCTGATCGTCACCGAGGGGACGTACGTCGGCCACGAGTCGGCCGGCCAGAGCGACGACGTCCCGCGCTTCCACGGCGAGGAGCAGCTGGCCGGCTGGGCCCGCGTCGCCGAGGACGTCCACGCGGCGGGCGGCACCATCGTGCCGCAGCTCTGGCACATCGGCATGGCGCGCAAGCAGGGCGACCCGCCGTTCGCCGACGCCCCCGCCGTCGGCCCCTCCGGCATCCGGCTGGACGGCACCGAGGGAACGGGATTGGCCATGAGCCGGGCCGACATCGACGCCGTCATCGGCGCCTTCGCCCAGGCCGCCGCGGACGCCGAACGGATCGGCTTCGACGGCGTCGAGCTGCACGGCGCCCACGGCTACCTGCTCGACCAGTTCCTGTGGGCGGGCACCAACCGCCGCACCGACGCCTACGGGGGCGATCCCGTCGCCCGGACCAGGTTCACGGCCGAACTCGTCGCCGCGGTGCGCGAGGCCGTCTCCCCCGAGTTCCCGGTGATCTTCCGCTACTCGCAGTGGAAGTCGGAGAACTACGACGCCCGCCTCGCCGAGAGCCCCCAGGAGCTGGAGGCGATCCTCGCCCCGCTCGTCGAGGCCGGCGTCGACGCCTTCCACGCCTCGACCCGCCGCTACTGGGTGCCCGAGTTCGACGGCTCCGACCTCAACCTGGCCGGCTGGACCAGGAAGCTCACCGGCCGGCCCGCCATCACCGTCGGTTCGGTCGGCCTCGACGGCGACTTCGTCCGCGCCTTCGCGGGCGAGGGCGCCCCCGTCCAGGGCATCGACGACCTGCTCGAGCGGCTGGAGCGCGACGAGTTCGACCTGGTCGCCGTCGGCCGCGCCCTCCTCCAGGACCCGCAGTGGGCCGCCAAGGTCCTCGCCGGCCGCTTCGCCGACCTGCGGCCCTACGACGCCGCCGCGCTCCGCACCCTGAGCTGACGGCGACACGGGCCCCGGCCTCCTGGAAGGCCGGGGCCCGGGTGGTGGCGCCGGGCGACGCGGCGGGGCGGCAGTGCCGGCGCCGTGGCGAGGGGGCGTCAGTCGTCGTTGCCGAGGCCGCGGTCGGGTGCGCCCATGTCGCCCGTACGGGGGGTGCCGTCGGCGAGCCCGTAGCGCAGGAACACCGTGCCCTGCGGGCCGGCCGCCGGCGGTTCGAGAAGGGTGAGGTTCGTGGGCACCGCGCCGCCGTCGAAGACCTTCTTCCCGACGCCCAGCGTGATCGGGTGCACCCACAGGTCGAGGCGGTCGAAGAGCTTCTCCCGCAGGAGGGTCTGCACCAGGTTCAGGCTCCCGACGACCTTCACGTGCTCGTGCCGCTCGCGCAGCTCGCGCACCGCGCCGGCCAGGTCCGGGCCGAGCCGGGTGGAGCCGGCCCACGGCAGGTCGGGCGTGCCGCGGGAGGCCACGTACTTCGGGACGCGGTTGAAGAGTTCGGCGATCTCGCCGTCCTTCTGGTGCGGCCAGTAGGAGGCGAAGAGGTCGTAGGTGCGCCGGCCGAGCAGGAGGGCGTCCGTGCCCTCGTACGCGGCGAGGATCTGCGCCCCGGTGGCATCGCTCATCAGGGGCGCCTGCCAGCCGCCGAACGGGAACCCCTCCGGGTCCTCGTCGGGGCCGCCGGGCGCCTGCCCGACGAGGTCGAGGGTCGCGAACAGTTCGATGTGGATGAGGCCCATGTCGATGCACTCCCGATGAGTCGGTCGTTCGGTCGTTCCGGTCGTTCCGGTCGAGAGGTAGACCTGGCCGGGCCGGAGAACTCATCGCTGCGCCGGCACCCGGTTCTGCGGACCCGGCCGATTGCCGCACCCGGTGTGCCGCCCGCCCGGGCCGAGGCCCCGCGCCGGAGCTCCCCGCTCACGGTAGATCACGGGCCGCGCCCGGGCCCGGTGGCTTGCCGGACCACGCCCGGGGGCAGGGCGCGGGCGGGGTCGGCGGGCGCGGCGCGGGCTGCGGCGGTGCGGTCGGGCGCCGGGCCGGGGAGGTCCTGGCAGGCCCGTCCGGCGGTGTTCGGCGGTGGGCGAACGGCGCGGGGTCACCGGTCAGGGTGCACTCTGACGTCGCCCCGTGGGTCCGGCGGGGAGGGGGATCGGTTGCGCCCTAGCGTGAGCCGCAACACGCCGGGCGTACCGCCGCCCGGGATCCCGGTCTTTTCGGAGGGCCCTCAACCATGACCGTCAGCCTCGCAGAGCTCACCGGGGACTACGTCCTCGACCCCGCCCACACCCGGATCGGCTTCGTCGCCCGCCACGCCATGGTGACCAAGGTCCGCGGTGCGTTCCACCAGTTCGAGGGCACCGCCCACCTCGACGGAAGCGACCCGGCCCGCTCCAGCGCCCACCTGGTCATCAAGACCGAGAGCATCGACACCGGGATCGAACAGCGCGACCAGCACCTGCGCACCAACGACTTCCTGGACGCCCCCACCTTCCCCGAGATCACCTTCCGCAGCACCTCGGTCGAGCCGCTCTCCGAGACCGAGTACCGCGTCACCGGCGACCTGACCATCAAGGACACCACCCGCCCGGTCACCATCGACGTCGAGTACACCGGCAACGCCGTCGACCCCTACGGCAACCTGCGGGTCGGCCTGGAGGGGTCGGTGACCATCTCCCGCAAGGACTTCGGCGTGACGTGGAACGCGGCCCTGGAGGGCGGCGGCGTGCTGGTCGGCGACAAGGTCGTCCTGGAGTTCGACGCCTCCGCGATCAAGCAGGGCTAGCCGCCGCGCCCCGACCGGTCGTCGCACCCGGCCGCGGCGACCGGGACCGCAGGGTGCGGCCGCCGCGCACGGCGGTCGTGCCCGGGGCGCCGGGTGGGGCGGGGGCGGGCGCGCCGGTTCAGCGGGCGGCGGCCCGTTCCGGTTCCCGGGCGGCCGCGGCCGGGCCGGACCGGTGCGGCCGGCCGGCCACCGCGTTGAGCGCCGCGACGGCCAGGCCCAGGACGAGCGCGATCAGCCAGGCCCGCCGCTGGTCCAGGTGCGAGCCGGTGGCGGCGGAGGCGAGCACCGCCACGCCCAGGGTGTTGCCGAGCTGGCGGGAGGTGGTCGCGAGGGCGGAGGCCACGCCCGCCTGCTGCGGCGGCAGCCCGGTCACCGCGGTGTTGGTGATCGGCGGGTTGACCAGGCCGATCCCCAGCCCGACGGCGAGGTAGCCCGCGGCGTACGGCGGGTAGGCCTCGCCCCCGGCCGCCAGCGCGAGCAGTGCGGCGCCCAGCGCCAGCAGCAGCCCGGAGCCCACCAGGAGCCGGCGCGCCCCCACCCGGTGGATCAGCCGCCCGCTCAGCGGGGACACCACGGCGATCGCCAGCGTCGCCGGGAGCAGGGCGAGCCCGGTCTCCAGGGCGGAGGCGTGCCGCTGCTGCTGCCAGTACACGCTGGAGACGAACAGGAACCCGGCCAGGACCGCGAACACCAGCACCGCGCTGAGCGTGGCGGCGGTGAAGGTCGGGTGGCGCAGCAGCGCGAGCGGGAACACCGGGTGCGTACGGCGCCGTTCGACGGCCACGAACGCCGCGCCGGCGCCCAGCGCCAGCACCGCGCACACGACCGTGGTGGCGCCGCCGAACCCCTGGTGGGCGCCGTGGACGAGCAGTTCGGTGACGCCCGACACGGCGAGCGCGCCCAGGACCAGCCCGAGCGGGTCGAGCGGGCGGGCCGTGGCGCCCCTGGTCTCCGGCACCCGCACCGTTGCCGCAAGGACGAGGGCGACCACCGGCAGGTTCGCCAGGAAGATCCACCGCCAGCCCAGGGCGTCGATCAGCGAGCCGCCGATCAGCGGGCCGACGGCCGCGGCCAGCCCGAAGATCCCCGCCCAGAAGCCGATGGCCCGGGCCCGGCGCACCGGGTCCTCGATCGCCGTGGTCAGCGTGGACAGCGCGTTGGGTCCGAGCATCGCGGCGCCGCAGCCCTGCAGGACGCGGACGGCGATCAGTTGGTCGGCGCTGCCGACGAGCGCGCAGCCGAGCGAGGCGGCCCCGAAGACCAGCAGGCCGGCGCGGAACATGGTGCGCCGCCCGAGGCGGTCCCCGAGTGCGCCGGCCAGGAGCAGCAGGACCGCGAGGGTCAGCGTGTAGGCGTCCACGATCCAGGCCGACTGCTGGGCGTCGGCGGACAGTTCGGTGCGCAGGGCGGGCAGGGCGACGTTCACCGCGGTGGCGTCCAGGCTGGTGATGAACAGTGAGGCGCCGCAGACGGCGGTCAGTGCGGCCGGGCCCAGGGCGCGGCGCTCGGGCCGCGTTCGGTGGGCGGGTTCGGGCCGGGGCCGACGGGCGGGCCCGGGCGGGGTCCGGTGGGCGGGTTCGGGCACGGCGGGCGGCAAGGGAACCCCTTTCGGGTCGAGGCGGGAAGCGGCGACGGGAGGGGGCGCGCCCCGGCGTGAGGGCCGGTCGGGCGGGCTGCGGTCGCTGTGCCTTCGAACCTAGGCGGCCCGTTCTCTTGCGGCAATCGGCAAAACGGCAACTGATAGTTTCACCTGGTGCAACTGTCCTCGGTCGACCTGAATCTGCTGGTGGTCCTGGACGCCCTCCTGGAGGAGGGCTCCGTCACCCGGGCCGCGCACCGGCTGAACCTCTCCGTCCCGGCGACCAGTCGGGCCCTGGGCCGGCTGCGCCGAGCCTTCCGGGACCCGTTGCTCGTGCGTGCGGGCCGGGGGCTGCGGCCCACCGCCGCCGCGGTCGACCTGCGGCCGCGGCTCCGGCTCTGGCTCGAGCAGGCCGAGCAGCTGCTCGGCCGTCAGGACCAGCCGCTCGACCGGAGTCTGACGCTCGTCGCCCCGCAGGACCTGATCGTGACCAGGAGCGCCGACCTGCTCGCCCGGCTCGCCGCGGACGCCCCCGCCGCGGAACTGCGCCTGCTGGGCGCGGACGGCGGCCGGGACGGTGCCGAAGCCGTCCGGGAGGGCACGGCCGACCTCGCGGTCGTCGTCAACGCGGCCAAGTACCCGGACCTTCGTTCCCTGGGCCTCGTCCGGGCGGGGCTCACCGCCGCGGTCCGGGCGGGCCACGAGCTCACCCGGGGCGAGGTGACCGCGGGGCGCTTCGCCGCCGCCGGGCACGTGCTGGTCTCCCGCAGCGGACGGCCCGAGGAGGCGCTCGACCGGGAACTGCGCGAGGCCGGCCTGCCCCGGGCCGTCCGCTGCACCGTGCCCGGCTACCTCGCCGCCCTGCACCTGGTCGGCCGCAGCGACCTGGTCACCGTCGCCCCCGTCGCGCTGGTCCGCGAACTCGGCCCGGCCCTCGGCGTCGTCCCGGTCGCCGCGCCCGTCCGCCTGCGGCCCCTGCGGGTCACCCTCCTCTGGCATCCGCGCCGCGACCAGGACCTTCTGCTGCGCCTGCTGCGCGAGGGTCTCGTCGCCCTCGCCGCGGACCTCGCGGGGGACGGGGACGAACCGCCGCACTGAGCGGCGGTGCCGGGCGCGGAGTGCGGGGCGCGGGGCTCTCGCCGGGGCGGAGTGCGGGGCGCGGATGCGGGGCTCTCGCCGGGGCGGGGAGTGCGGGGCGCGGGGCTCTCGCCGGGGCGGGGCGGGGCGCTCAGCGCGGGCCGGAGGCCCCGAACCGCCGGTGCGGCACCGCCGTCAGGTGGCGGGTCAGGGCGAGGGTGGCGAGCAGCGCGAGGAGGGCGCACACGCCCCACCAGCCCGCCCGGCTCCAGACCTGGACGCCGAGCCAGGAGCCGGCGCTGCCGCCCAGGTAGGCGCAGGTCATGTAGGCGGACCTGAGGCGGCCGCAGGCGTCGGGCCGCAGGGCGTTGACCCGGGCCTGGCCGGCGACCGTGCCGCACTGCATGGCGACGTCGAGGAGCAGGGTGCCGAGGGTGAGGGCAGTCAGGCCGAGCGGGCCGCCGTGGCGGCCGGCGGCGAGGACCGCGGCCGCCGCGAGGACGCCCAGCAGGCAGGCGAGGCTTACCGGGTCGGGGCCGTGGCGGTCCACCAGCCGTCCGGCGTACGGGGTGCAGAGCATGGTGGCCGCGCCGACCAGGGCGAGGGCCCCGACCACCCGGGCGTCCAGTCCGTAGGCCGGGCCGGTGAGCAGCAGGGCCAGGCAGGTCCAGACGGCGGAGAAGCCGCCGAAGACGCTCGCCTGGTGGATGCAGGAGCGGCGCAGCTCGGGTTCGGTGCGCAGCAGGCGCAGCGGCTCGGCGAGCAGGGCCGGGTACGGCGCGCGGGAGGGCGCGGTGGTGGCCGGGACGGTGCGGGCCAGCACGGCGGCCAGGAGCAGGGTGAGGGCGGCGGCGGCCAGGTAGGGGGTGCGCCAGCCCAGCCACTCGCCGAGCGTGGCGCCGAAGGTGCGGGCGAGCAGCATGCCGCCGGTGGAGCCGCTGAGCAGGGTGCCGATCACCGCGCCCTGGCGGTCGGCGGGGGTCAGGGTGGCCGCGAGGGTTCCGACGATCTGGGCGGCGACGGTGGTGAGGCCGACGGCGGCGCTCGCCGCGACCAGGACGGGCAGGGTCGGTGCGCAGCCCGCGGTGAGCAGGGCAAGGCCGGTGAGGGTGAGCAGGGTGACGAGCAGCGGGCGGTGGGGGAGGCGGTCGCCGAGGGGGACGAGCAGGACGATGCCGGCGGTGTAGCCGAGTTGGGTGGCGGTGACGACCAGGGCGGCGGCGTCCGGTGGGACGTGCAGTCCGGCGGCGACCAGCGGGCCGACGGCCTGGGGGAAGTAGAGGTTGCCGACCGCCACGGCGCAGGCGAGGGCCAGGAGGAGGACCAGTCGGCGGGTCATCCGTCGGCCGGTCCGGGTGCGGCGGGGGTGCGCGGTGGCACGGGAGTTGTCATGGCGTCAGTGCACGGGATCGCCGCGGCGGCGCCAATCGATGTAGCGTGGCGCTTGATGATCAGCTTCGTCCTGGACGTCGAGGACCTCGCGGACACCCGGTTCGCGCTGTCGCCGATGCACGAGGCCGTGCTGAGCCTGCGGGTGCTGCGGGATCCGGGGCTGTCGGCGCTGCACCTGCCGTGGCGCCGGGCCGTCCTCGGCCGACTCGGTTCGCTCGACACGCGGTTGCTGCTGTCCCTGGTGGCGCGCAGGCGGACCGTCCCGGACTTCCTGACGCCGGTGCCGGCGGTCTTCGCGCCGGGCTTCGAGGAGGAGCTGGCCGTGGTGCGCGGGACCGCGCCGGAGGTGGTCCGCCGCGACCTGGTGGCCACGCACGCGCCGGACCCGGTGCCCGAGGCGCTGCGGGCGGCCGTCGCCGGTGACGACGCCGCGGTCGCCGGGTTGCGGGACCGCCTGTGCGAAGTCCTGCACCGGTACTGGAAGTCGGCGATCGAGCCGCAGTGGCCGCGGATGCGGCTGGTGCTGGAGGCGGACATGACGTACCGGGCCCGTCGGCTCGCGCTCGGCGGCGCCCGGCTGCTGTTCGCCGACATGCACCCGGACGTGCGGTGGCGGGGCGGCGTGCTGCACATCGACCGCATGATCAGCCGGCACCGGGTCGCGGCGGCGGGGCGGGGGCTGTTGCTGATCCCGTCCGTGTTCGCGCACAAGCCGGCGCCACCGCTGGGTCCGCAGGAGCCGCCGAGCCTGGTCTATCCGAGCCGGGGCGTGGCCACGCTCTGGGACACCCCGCCCGCCGCCGACCCGTCCGCCCTGACCGCGCTGCTGGGCGGGCCGCGCGCTCGGCTGCTGGTCCTCCTGGAGGAGCCGGCGGCCACGGTCGAACTCGCCCGCCGGCTGCGCGTGACGCCCAGCGCCGTCTCCCAGCACCTGCGCGTCCTGTTCGCCGGCGGGCTGGTCACCCGGGCCCGGGACGGGCGCCACGTGCTGTACCGGCGCAGCGCGTTGGGCGACCGTTTGGTGGCCGGCCGGGCGGGCGCGCCGTAGCGGGTGCGGGGTAGCGGGCGCGGCGTAGCGGGCGGGGAGGGTGCGGCGGTCGCGGCTGCGAGGAGCGCGCGGGTTGCCGCCGGTGTTCGGGACGGCGGTGGACAGGACGGCGGCGGACGGGGTATCCGTTGGAACGCCGGCGGGTGACGGGTTGTAGGGTCCGCCCATGACCGACACGGAACGCGTTGAGGACACGCCCGCGGAATTGGCCGACCGCTTCCGGGCGGAGGCCGCGGCGCGCGGCGTTCCGGCGGCCGAGGTGGAAGCGTACGTACGCACCGCCCGCCCGGCGGTCTACCTCGCGCAGGGCGGTGACGGCCCGGTGGTGGCGGTGACCGGCGGGCAGCCGCCGCTGCCGGAGGGTGTCCCGGCGCCGGCGGCTGCGTTCGTCGCGGCCGTCGACTGCGCGGCCCTGCCGCCCGGAGCGACGGACCTGCCGCTGCCCGCCGAGGGCCTGCTGCTGTTCTTCGCCGACGCCGATCCGGGCAGCGGGGCGGTGCTCCCCGACGCCGTGCGCTACCTTCCGGCCGGGATTACGCCGCTGCCGGAGTGGGCGCGCGAGCGGGAGGACGGCCCCTACCGCCGGGCGCACCTGGACTTCTGCTTCCACCAGTGGTCCTGGCCGTGGCGCGACGAGGACGACGAGGAGGACGTGGATAGCGCGGAGGAGTCGGCGTGGGCCGCCGAGTTGGAGTCCGCCTGGTCGCACGTGGTCGGTTGGCGACCGCGCTGGCGCTTCCAACTCGGCGGTGAGCCGGTCCTCTTCAACTGGGACCCGGTCGAGGTGGCCCGCGACGAGGTACCGCCGGCCGCCGCGGACGGCGAGGAGTGGACGCTGCTGGCGACCTGGCGCGGCGACGAGGACTGCGAGGAACTGGAGTCGGGCCTCTTCCACTGGGTGATCCGCCGCTCCGACCTGGCCGCCCTCCGCTTCGACCGGCTGTACGTGTACGTCGACGCCTTCTGACACACCGGCGTCTTCCGACATCGCGGCGCCTTCCGGCCGCCCGCACGGGGTCGAACTCCCGACCGGTCCTCGCACGTACGGGCAACGGCCCGGCCCCACCCCGTGGTGCTGGAGCTGCCGGCGAGGCGCCCGCTCCGTCCCGGGGCAGCGGAGACGCGGGCCACCGCCCCCGCCGGGTAAGGCCGTTGACGAAGGTCGTTCGGGTACGTCACGATCGGTGGACCGCCCGGGCGGACCGTCGGCCGCGCCGCAGAGCGCCGTCCCGACGGGCCGGTCCCGGATGTCCACCGTGCACACCCCGTGTGGAGGTACCCCCATGTCCAAGAGCCGTCTCGCCGTTCCCGGAGCCGCCGTCGCCGCTCTGGCCCTGGCCGCCCTGTTCCTCCCGGCCACCGGCGCGAACGCCGCGCCGTCCGCCGACTCGTGCACCAACAACTGGAGCCTCAGCTCCGCCGAGGGCTACGCGAACGGGAAGTGGTGCAACTACGACACCAAGGTCATCGGCACGGTGCACGACACCAAGGCGGACGGCCGCTGCCCGTACGTGCGCGGCGGCCTCTCCAACGGCGGCTACGTCGACAGCGACTGGGCCGGCGGGAAGGGCAAGTCCCGCTCCTTCACCCTGCGCGCCCCGTCGAACACCCGCTTCACCAGCCTCAGCATGCGCTACATCGGCTGCTGACGCTCAGTCACCAATGTTGATTCGCAGCAAAATTGTGCCGCCCCGCGCTTGCCGGCGGGGCGGCCGCCCGTTTCCGGCGCCGGGAGCGCCCGCCAAGGGCCGACGGCTTGGCGTTCGACGACGACTGTTCGCGTGAATTTCCGCGTGCCGTCCTCGATGCCGGACCGGACGCTCCGCGTCGAGGCCAGCCACCCGATCGGCGCCTTGAGACAGGACGCATACGCACCGATGCTTTGTCCAGACGCCTTCGCCCGCCCTGGTCCCGGGCTGACGGGCGATACGCCGGAACTCGTGGAGGACATCGCATGAAATCAGTGAAGATCGACCCGAAATCAACCGACCTTTTCACCAATACCGTCAGCAAGATGATCGGAGAAAAGCTCGGGATTGCCGACGAACTGCAGCCCGTGAACGTTTCCTCGATCGGCTTCTTTCCCTACCACTATCTGGTGGAGAACGATTTTTACTACCCGTCGTGGAGGTACATCAACCACACGGTCGAGCCCTCGAAGAAGAGCAAGCGGCTGGAATTCGGCGACCCGTTGAGCGAGCGGTTCGAGGACTACGTCAACAGGCTCTGCTATGAGCTCTCCGACACCGAGGCCCAGACGCTGGAGGACTGCCAGAAGGACCTGGCGGACACCGGCGACAAGCTGATCAGCCTGTACGAGCAGACGTTCAAGAAGATCACCTCGTCCAAGCTCGAGGACGCCGGCGTGGAGACGAAGATCGACTACATCGCCTCGTACAAGCTGATGCAATGGGCGGGCGACGAGCTGAAACTCGACGGAGACGTCCTCAAGGACCTGTGGTCCTACCTCAAGGAAGCGCCACAGTCCGCCAAGCCACTCGTCCCCCTGCTCACCCAGTACCTCAACGGGCTGCTGCCCGTCGCGGGCCTGATCAACACGCTGAACGCGGCGACCTGGAAGCTCGGCAAGGTGCGGCGGAACCTCGACAAGCCCGGCGAGGAGAACGGCGGCCTCTACGCACAGGACGAGGACGGCAAGTACTGGGTGCCCAGGTTCACCGTCGACAAGAAGCCCGACACGATCCACGAGGAGCTGGGCAACAGCGGCAACAAGGTCACGATCACCGCGAAGTTCACCGACTTCAACGGAAGCAAGTCGAGCCTGCAGGTGGAGGGGCAGGCGGGAGGCACCGTGTCACTTCCCTCGCTGTTCTCCGTCAGCGCGAAGGGCTCCGCCAAGTACTCGCTGCACCAGCTGAACTCCCAGGCGTCTTCGTGCGAGATGGCGGTCGAGTACTCCGGCTTCACCACCGTCACCTTCAGCCCCTCCGACTTCGTGTCGGGCAGGGGCTGGTTCACGACCGCCGAGATCAAGGACGCCGTGAACTACGGGGACAACGACAGCGTGAGCGGCTGGGTGCTCAAGCCGTATCCGCGCGACGGGGGGATCACCTACCCCAGCTACCTGGCGATCAGCCAGTTCCCCACCATCCGCGTCACGTACACGAGCGGGTCCCTGAGCACGAAGGTGCAGAAGTGGCAGACCGGGACGAAGGTCGAGGTCCGTCTCCTCGGCATCCCGCTGGCGGAGACGAGCCACGACTACCAGGTCACCAAGATCGAGAGCCACGGCGAGAACCAGGGGTTCACCCTCACCCTCGGCCCCACGCTCCACGATGACCTCCTCAAGCAGGACCGGCGGGCCTTCGTCATCGGCGCCGGGGTGAAGAAGATCGAGATCTGACCGCTCTCCACGAGCAGCCCTTCCGCGGGCCGCACCCACCTCGCTCGCTCAGGCCGAGGTGCGCGTGCGGCCCGCAGAACCGGTGATCCGACGGGCGGCCAGCGGCGGCGGGCGCAGCTGGTGGCGGCCTGACCAGCGGTTCCGTGCCGGGGGTGACGCTCTCGGCGGGGGCGGTCGGCGTGTGGACATCCCGTGGGGTCGGAGGTCGCCCTGTCCTTCAGGCGATCTCTGCGCGTGACCAGCACCGCAGGCATGTCGGCGGGGCCGGCAGTGAACTCCGCAGCAAGTCGTCATGCGCCGTTTCCGCGCGCCCTGGCCTTCAGCGGCCCGGTGGCCGACCCCCTGCGCCTGGCCCTCGCCGCGCAGGTCGGAGCCCTACGCGCAGTTCGCACCGGTCTCCCTGCCGTTGTTCCTCGCCACCGTCGTCGTGTTCCTCTGCTGGTTCCGGCGCTGCCCTGCCGCCCCGGACACGTACGCGGCTTCGCCAAAAGTCGACGGGCCCGACTTCCTGCGCCGGTGCTCGGTCATCGGTCAACGGCCAGACGGCGGTTCCCGCCCTTCGCACACCAGGGGCAAAATTGGCCCCTCTTCCTTCGCCACCGCACCAGACACGTACGCGGCTGCGCCGGAAGTCGGCGGGTCCGACTTCCGACGCAGCCGCAAGGTGCACGGTGCACCGATGCGGAGGCGCGAGGCGCGCGGCGTTCACCGCGCGCCCGAGCCCCGCAGGTCAGGCGCTGCGTCGCGGGGAGGTCCGGCGCATCAGGGGGGTGTAGACCGCGGCCGCGACCAGCATGCCGACGGGCAGGGCGAGGTCCACGCCCGTCAGCGCCGCCACCGGGCCGGTGTAGAGGGTGTCGACGCACAGCGCGGAGGTGGCGACACCGGCTGCGAGGGCGAGGGCTCCGGCGGGATTGAAGCCGGCGCGGTACCAGAAGGGGCTGCCCGGGGACTCGTCGGTGAGGGCGCGGCCGTCGTAGCGGTTGCGCCGGAGCAGGATGTCGGCGGCGTAGATGGCGGTGCTGGGGCCGAGGAGGACCACCGTCAGCTGGAGCACGTTGCTGACCGTGTCGAGGAAGTTGGAGACCAGCAGCGCGTACAGGGTCAGCGCGACCGCGACGGTGCCGTCCACGAGCACGCTGAGCGTCCGCCGGATCCGGATGCCGACCGCCTGGAGGGCGAGGCCGGCGCTGTAGGCGGTGAGCGCGTTGACGGCGATGGTGCCGACGACGAGGGAGAGCAGGAAGACGGGGTTGAACCAGCCGGGGAGGATCTTCTGGAGGGCGGCCTGCGGGTCGGTCATGTCGACGGCGGTGGCCGCCAGCACGCCGAGGCCGCCGACGGCTGCACTCGGCAGGAAGCCGCCGAGGGCGGTCCAGCCGAGGACGGCGCGGGGGGAGGTGGTGGCGGGCAGGTAGCGGGAGAAGTCGGCGCTGGTGGTGTAGGAGAGCGGGCCCGAGGCGATCAGGGTGGTGCCCGCCAGGACGGCCGCCCAGAGTCCGGCGCCCGTGAGCGGTCGGGGCTGGCTCCACCCGAAGTCGGCGTGCCGGAGGATCTCGTAACCGACGACGGCGAAGGCGGCGGCGAGCACGAGGGTGATCGGCAGGTAGAGCCGCACGATCATGGCGTGGCCGTACACGCTGATGGTGAGGGTGACCACGGTGATCGCGATCACGATGGCGACCTTGATCGGGGTGTCGGGCGTGATCCCGGCTTCCTCGGCGAGCGAGAACGCGGCGACCGCCGCCGCGGCGAGGTTCAGCGCGAAGTAGCAGACGGAGATCATCCAGCCGGTGACGGCGTTGTTCACCCGGTTTCCGCGGATGCCGTACATCGTGCGCGTGATCACCTCGCTGGGCGCGCCGGCGGCCGGTCCGGAGACCGCGAGCAGGCCGGTGCCCAGCCAGAACAGGTTGCCGGCGACGACCACCGCGAAGGCCTGCCAGGGGCTGAGCCCGCTGAGGACGAGGGCGCCGCCGACCACCAGGTTGAGGTAGTTGACGTTGGCCGCCGCCCAGACGGAGAAGAGTTCCCGGGCGCGGCCGCGCCGTTCGGACTCGGGGATGCGGTCGATGCCGTGGACTTCGATCCGGCCGGCGCGCTCGTGCTGGGGGTGCTGGAGCGGCGGGGCCGTGCCCGGGTCCTGGGGGGAGTGGGGGTGGTCCGGGAGCGTGGACGCCATTGGGGGCCCTCCATCTGGGGGTGTCGTGCCCACCTTCTTGCTTATTGGTCGCACACTCAATAGCATCCGGCACATGACGTCAAGCGTTCAGCGCAAACGGATCCGGAAATCCCCCGACGACCGACGGGCGGAGATCGTCGGGGCCGCGGCCACCGTCGCGCTCACCGAGGGCCTGGAGTGCATCACCCTGCGCCGGATCGCCGACCAGCTCGCCGTCCGACCGGGCCTGATCAGCCACTACTTCCCGGCCGTCGAGGACCTGGTCGCCGAGGCCTTCGGCAGCGCCGCCACCGCCGAACTGGAGTCGCTGCTGCCCGTCGGAGCGCCGGACGCCTCCCCCCTGGACCTGCTCACCGACTTCTTCGCCCGCACCACCGGCCCCGCCTACGACGACATGAGCCGGCTCTGGCTCAACGCCCGCCACCTCAGCCGCTACCGCCCCGTCCTGCGCGAGCGCGTCCTCACCCAGGAGCACCTCTGGCGCGGCCGCCTCAGCTCCGTCGTCCAGGACGGCGTCGACCGCGGCCAGTTCCGCGCCGAGGACGCCCTCCTGGCGGCCGTCCGGATCCTGGTGGTGATCGACGGCCTGGCCGGCCACGCCAACACCGGCCTGGGCAACCACCCGTCCGCCGCCACCCGGTTCGCCGCCGCCACCGCCGAGCGCGAACTCGGCCTGCCGGAAGGCACGTTCACCCCCACGGTGGACCCGGCCTGACCCCCACTCCCCCACCCCGCCCGACCGCAGGAGCTGAAGTGCGCACCTCCCTCGTCCTCCTCTCCGCCCGCCTGCTCGACCCCGCGACCGGCGGCTTCCTCCCGCAGACCGCCCTCGCCGTGGTCGACGGCCGGATCGCCGCCCTCGGCGACGACCGCACGATCCGGGAACTCGCCGACGCCGCCACCACGGTGATCGACCTCAGGGGCGCCGTGGTGACCCCCGGCCTGGTCGACGGCCACCTGCACCCGGTCACCGGCGCCGAGCTCACCCACGGCCTGGACCTCTCCGTCTGCACCGACCTGGCCGAGGTCCGCGCCGCGCTCGCCGCGGAGGTGCGCCGACTCGCCCCCGGCGCCTGGCTGCACGCATGGGGCCTGGACCCGAACGCCTTCGGCGGCCGCCCGGTGGAGGCGGCGGCGCTCGCCCCGGTGCTCGACGGCGTCCCCGCGCTCCTCCAGCTCTTCGACGCCCACTCCATGCTCGCCAGCCCGCGCGCCCTGGAGCTCGCCGGGATCGACGGCCCGCGCAGCTTCGACCAGGCCGCCGAGGTGGTCTGCGACGCCGACGGCCGCCCCACCGGTCTGCTGCTGGAGGACGCCGCCTGCGAACTGGTCGAGCGCGCCGCCCCGCAGCCCACCCGCACCGAGCGCCGCGAGCGCCTCGCCGCCGCCCTGCGCGCGATGGCCGCGACCGGCCTCACCGGCGGCCACGCGATGGACGCGAACGGCGACAGCCTGGAGCTCTACGCCGAACTCGACGAGGCCGGTGAGCTGCCGCTGCGCCTGCGGGTCGCGCCCTGGTGCCAGCCCGGCGTGGACGAGGACGGGCTGCGGGCGCTGATCGGCCTCCAGGGCCGCGGCGGGACGTCGTGGCGGGTGGACGGCGTCAAGCTGTTCATGGACGGCACCATCGACAACGGCACCGCCTGGCTGGAGCGCCCCGACTGCCACGGCGAGTCCACCCACGCCTTCTGGCCCGACCCGGCGCACTACACCCACGTCATCGGACAGCTGCACCGGGCCGGCGTACCGACCGCCACCCACGCCATCGGCGACGCCGCCGTCCGGCACGCGCTCGACTCCGTCGCGAAGGCTTCGGCCGACGGCCCGGCCGGTGGCTCGACCGGCGGCCCGGCCACCCGCTCCTCCGACGGCCGGGCCGCCGGCTCCGCAGCCGCGACGAGGCCCGTCCGCCACCGGATCGAGCACATCGAGACCGTCCCCGACGAGCTCGTCCGGCGCTTCGCCGAGCTGGGCGTGGTCGCCTCGATGCAGCCCACCCACTGCTGCGACTTCACCCGGGCCGACCACACCGACAACTGGTCCCGGCGGCTCGGCGAGGAGCGCGCCGACCGCGCCTGGCGCTGCCGCGACCTCTGGGACGCCGGCGCGACCGTCGTCCTGGGCTCCGACTGGCCGATCGCCCCGTACCCGCCGCTGGGCGTCATGGCCGGCGCCCGCCACCGCCGCCCCACCCGCGACCTCGGCCGGCCCCCGCACAACCCCGGGCAGGCGCTCACCGCCCTGGAGGCACTGCGCGCGATGACCGTCAACGCCGCCTTCGCGGCGGGCGAGGAGCAGCTGGCGGGCCGCATCGCCGTCGGCCACCGCGCCGACCTCACCGTCCTGGCCGCCGACCCGCTCACCACCCCCGACGGCGAACTCGCCGAGCTGCCGGTCCTGCTCACCGTCATGGACGGGCGCCCCACCCACCGCGCGGAGGTGCTCGGCTGACGACCGCGGGCGCGCCGTCCGGCGCACGCCACCGGGCCGGACCGGACGCCCCACCCCGTCGTCGGAGCGGAGTCGGGTGCCCGGCCCGGTGCGGGCGGGCCCCGGCCCGGTGCGGGCGGGCTACGGACGGTGGTTCGCGCCCGGGCTCGGCGATCCGTCCAGCAGGCGGAACGCCCTGCCCTTCCTTCAACAGTCTGTTTAGGATCTACGGGCCCCCAACCCCAGTCCGGAGCCCACCCGCACCATGCCCGCCCCCGTGTCCTCTCCGCCCGTGCCCAGCCCGGCACTGCCCAGCCCGGCGCCGACCGCCCCGACGCCGCCTGCCGCAGCGCCGTCTGCCACGGCACACCGCCCGCCCGGGCCGCCCCGGCCGCACCCCCTGCACGCGCTGAAGGCCACCGCCTTCGCCGTCGGCGCCCTTCTCGTCCTCGCCGGCATCGGCGTGCTGCTCCACCAGCCCCTCCTGATCCCGCCGTTGGCGGCGAGCGCGGCGCTGGTCCACGGCGCGCCCGGACTGTCGATCTCGCAGCCGCGCAACCTGGTGGGCGGTCACCTGCTGTCGGCCGTGACCGGCTTCGCCACCCTGGCCGTCACCGGCAGCACCACCTGGGCCGCGGCCATCGCCGCCGGGCTCGCGCTGGGCGCGATGATGCTCACCCGCCTCTCGCACTCCCCGGCCGTGGCGACCGCCGTCATCGTGGTCCTCCAGGCCCCGCGGCCGGTGCCGTTCGTTCCGCTGCTCGGGCTGGCCGCCGTGCTCCTGGTGGTGGTCGGCCTGCTGCCCGGCCGGATCGGCGGACATCCGGTCCGCTACCCGCTCTCCTGGTAGCGGTAATCGGCCGGGCCGCCCCGGCCGGCCACCGGTCCGCCGCAGGTTCGCGCACGGCGGGCGGGATTCACCCCGGCGGGAGCCACCGGCCGGGGCCACGGCGCCGACTCCCCCGCAACGCCCACGGCATCGGGACGACCTCCACCAGCGCCGCACGCCTGGGCGCCGGCACAGCACGGCGGCGTGCCGGGCAGCCGCAGACCGGCCGGCAGAGCGCGGCGGCTGTCCGGCGGTCACCCCCAGCCGGGCACCGGCGGCAGCGGCCACGGCGGCAGCCCCGGCAGCGGAGCGTCCGAGTGCAGGGCCGCCGCCGACCCGCGGCCCGCGAACCAGGTGAGCAGCGCGTGCCCCGGGCCGCGCACCACCGCTCCCGGGCCGCCCAGCGCCCAGCTGCGGCCGAGGTCCTCGGCCTCGACCCGGGCCACCGAAACCTCCCGCTCGGCCAGCGCCGCCGTGCTCTCCTCCAACGCCCGCAGGACGAACGCCCGCGGCCACCTGTGCGGGCCTGGCGGGAGCTGGAGGTCCACGTGGTGCACCTCCAGCTCCCGCCAGGCCCGCCACAGGACGTACCAGGCGGGGTGCCGCCACCCCGCCAGCGCGGTGACCAGCACCGTCCGGCGACCGGCGGGCAGTGCCGCCGCGTCCGCCAGCAGCCCGTCCAGGCCGCTCCGCAGGTCCGCGACCAGTGCGTCGGCGCCCCGGCCCGCGCCTTCGCGCAACCGCCGTGCCAACTCGGCGGAGTCGGGGCGCGGCCCGGGCGGGGTGCCGGTACGGGCCACCGCGAGCATCCACCGGTACGCGCCGGCGCTGGCGGCGAGATGGGTGAGGACGTGGCCCCGGGTCCAGCCGGGCAGCAGCGACGGTTCCCGGGCCTGCCGGTCGGTCAGCCGTACGGCGCTCGCGTCCAGCCGCTCCGCCGAGGCCCGGACCGCCTCCAGCAGGCTCGCGTAGTCCGCCTCCACGGCCGCGGGCCTAACGCTTCGCCTCGGCCAGGGACTTGATGCCCGCCAGGGTCGCCGCCATCCCGCTGCGCAGTTCCTCCAGCCGGAACTCGACGATCCGCTCCTCGGCCTCCGGCCGGGACTCGATGAACCGGGTGATCCCGCTGCGGCCGGGGCCGAGGACCGTCGACTGGCGCACCCGGGTGCCGCCGTCCTCGGGGATCAGGTCGAAGCGCCAGCGGGCGAGCGCGCCGGCCACCTCCGTGACCGGCTCGCCGTAGTGGCCGTCGACGTCCAGGACGGCCCAGGCGAAGGCGCGGCACTCCGCCAGTTCGACCACCTCGGAGACCGTCCGCCAGTCGGGCATGTCCGCCCGCCGGTTGTGCCCCTCGAAGCGCGCGCCCACGGCGGGGCCGTCCGCGCCGTCCAGCCACGCGACCCGCTGCAGCTCCGGGCTGAGCCGGGCGGGCAGGGCGATGTCGGTCACCAGCTCCCAGACCCGCTCGACCGGCGCCTCGACGAACACCTCGCTCTGCGTACCCGGACCGTCGGCGTACCGCATTCCGCTCCCCCTCCGTACCTGACGTTCTGTCGCCCTGTCACCGGCGCCACTCGCTTACAGGAACCACCGGCATCACCGCTACCGCTGGTGCCACCGATCCCGCTCGTGGGCCCGCGTGCGGGTCGGCACCCGCCGTGCCCCCGCCCCGGCGTCCGGAACGCCGCGAAGGCAGCGGGCGGGTTGCCGCCCTTCTCGTGGGCCCTGCCACCGATGATCGATCCTGCCGAACACCCAAGTCAATCCGCCGGTTTGCTGGGGCACACCCAAGCATTACCTTGGGCCGGTGACCCTTGACGACCTCCGCGTCTTCGCCGCCGTCTGCCGGGCCGGTTCGCTCAGCGCCGTCGCCCGCGACCTGGCCTGCAGCCAGTCCGCCGTCAGCCAGCACGTGAAGCGGCTGGAGCGCGAACTCGGGTTGCCCCTGATCGAGCGGCACCCGCGCGGCGTCGTGCCCACCGCGGCCGGGCGCCACCTGCAGACGGCGGTGGCCAGCGGGCTCGGCGGGATCGACCACGCCCTGCGCACCATCGCCGAACTCGCCCGCGGTGAGGGCGGGTCGGTGCGGATCACCACCGGCGCGACCAGCATCCGGCACTTCATGTCCGGGGCCGTGGTGGACTTCCGGCAGCGGTTCCCGCGGGTCAGCCTGGAGTTCCAGACCGTGGTCTCCAGCCGCAGCTGTCTGGAGGCGCTCACCGCCGGGCACGTCGACCTGGCCTGGATCACCCTCGGCGCCCCGGTCCGGGGCATCGACCAGCGGCCCGTGGTGGATCTGCCCTGGGTCCTCGCCGTCGCCTCCGACGACCCCCTCGCCACCCGGGACCGCATCGAACCCGCCGACCTCCAGGACGCCCGGCTCATCGGGCTCCCCCAGAACTCGGTGTCCCGGTCCCAACTCGACGACTGGCTGGGCAAGTCGGGCATCCGTCCGGCCTTCGACACCAGCGTCACGGACTGGGACACCGCGATCCTGCTGGCCGAACTCGGCCTGGGTCAGGCCGTGGTGCCCGCGCTCCCCGAATGGCAGGGGCCCGGCCACCCCGGCCGCCGGCTGCTGCCGCTGCCCGACCTGCCCGGCCTCACCGTCGGCTGGGCGCTGCGCGACTGGGACACCCTGTACCCGCCGGCCCGCGCCTTCGCCGACACCGTCGCGGCTCACTGCGGACGGAGGGCGACGGCCGCCGGCCCGTCGGGCACTCACTGACCCGGCCACTCCCTGACCCGGCCACTCCCTGACCCGGCCGGCCTGTGGCCCCGTCGCCCGCGGCCCCTCGCCCACGGCGTCGCGATGTCCCGGCGCCGGATGCGCGTGCGGGATCCGGACATCGACTGGCTCAGCGTCTGCTGAGTCGTCCGGGCCACCGGACCCACCAGCCGGACGAAGGCCGCCGCGCCCGTCCCCACCGAACACCGTGCCCTCGGCGGGGGCCGCCTCGGCCAGGTCGTCCGGCGTCGTCGTGGTCCAGATGACCTGGGGCCCGTGGTACGCCGCGACCTGCTCGGCGATCCGGGTCGTGGTCACCGGCAGCGCCACCTGCCCGCTGCGCCGCTCGGCCGCGACCAGGTCCAGCAGCACCAGCAGCGCACGGTCGTCGTCGATCACCCGACCCAGCTCGTCGACGAACGCGACGCGCTCACCGACCGGGTCGAAGCGGACGCCGAACGCGCCCCGCGAGGAGGTCACCAGCTCACCGAGCCTGGCCAGCCCGGCCCGCGCCGCCGGCGCCGCTCAGCGCGAGTGGAAGGAGTGGCTGCGGCCGATCTCGGTAAAGCCCCGCCGCCCGTACCACGTCCGGGGCCAGTCGGCGGCGTCCGCCAGGAGGAACAGCTGGGGGATCCCGGCGGCGGCCGCGAGCGCCAGACCGGTGGCGAGCACGGCGTCACCGTGGCCCGCGCCGCGGTGCCGGGCATCGGTGACCAGGTCCTCCACCTGGGCCAGCCCGGCTGCCCGGTCGAGGTAGAGGTCGGCCCACGCCGCGATGCCGCCCTCCGGCGTCCGGGCGGCCAGGAACCGCACCTGTTCGGCGCCGCGCAACCGGGCGGCCCGGCGGTCGGTCAGTTGGCGGCTCAGCTCCGCGCCTTCGAACCACTCGGACTGCTGGCGCAGCACCGCCGCCCTCAGCTCGGCCAACTCGATTGGCAGCGCAGCCGGTTCAGGCAGCTCGCAGCCCGCGGTGTCGCGGACCAGGGTGACGACGGTGGCCCACTCGTAGCCGGCCTCGACCAGCACCGGGGCGGCCCGCTCGCCCAACGCGTCGTCCAGCACGGTGATCGCGTACTGCGGGCGCGGCCCGAGCCACCGCGCCGCCAGCTCGGGGAGCCCGGCCGGATCCGTACCCTGGCCCGTCACCACCAGGTGGTTGTGCTCGTGGGAGAGCGCGAACTCCTCGTCCCGGACCGCGAACACCCCGGGGAATTCGGGACGTTCGACGACCTCGGCAGCTTGTCGACGGGCGAAGGCGGTGCGGAAGGCGGTCACCCGCTCGAGCAGATCGGACATCCCGCCATGATCGCCCCGCCCGCCCTGCCGGGCCAAGCGGTTATCAGCCCGTCTGCGGACGGACGGCGAAGCACCCGGCACGAGAAGTCGGTGGCGCCGACTTCTCGTGTGCTGCCGGTGTTCTGCTCGTGCTCTACACCTCCTCCGGCTCGTCCCTCCCGCCGCCCGCCGCCCGTCCGAAACGGGCCGCCCACTCCGCGACCAGCGCCCGCAGCTCGGGCGGCCCGACGACCCGGAACTCCGCCCCCAGTGATCCCAGGGCCATCGCGGGCCAGTCCAGCGAGTCCGCCGTCATCACGAGCCGGCACCGCTCGGGGCCCGCCGCCTCGACCTCGCCCCACCGGCCCACCCGGGCGCGAACGTACTCGGCCGGGGCCTCCACCACGGCCTCGACCCGGTGCGGCCGGGGCATGCCGTTGCGGCCCGCGCGGACGAACTCGGCCGCGTCGGCCGCGGGCAGCGCACGCTGGGCGAAGCGGGCGCCGCTGCCGTGCGGGGCGGTGAGGCGGTCCAGGCGGAAACTGCGCCAGGCGGCGCGGTCCAGGTCGTAGGCGACCAGGTACCAGCGGCGGTCGAGGCAGACCAGCCGGTGCGGCTCCACGTGGCGTTCCGTACGGGGCCCGGAGGCGGCGGTGTACGAGAAGCGGAGCCGTTCGCCGTCACGGCAGGCCAGGGCGACCACCGTGAGGGCGTCCGGGTCGACGCCGGAGCCGGCCGAACGGCCCCAGTCGACCGGGACGGTCACCGCGCGCAGCGCCTCGACCCGGCGGCGCAGCCGGGCGGGCATGACCTGGACGACCTTGGCCAGCACCCGCACCGAGGCCTCGCCCACGCCCTCGACCGGGCTCTCCGCCGCCGCCTGGAGGCCGACCGCGAGCGCGACCGCCTCCTCGTCGTCGATGACCAGCGGGGGCAGTGCCGCGCCCGCCGCCAGCTGGTAGCCGCCGTCGACCCCGCGCTGCGCCTCGACGGGGTAACCGAGTTCGCGCAGCCGGTCGATGTCGCGGCGCAGGGTGCGGACGGAGACGCCGAGCCGGTCGGCCAGTTCCTCGCCGGGCCAGTAGCGGTGGGTCTGGAGCAGGGAGAGGAGTCGCAGGGTCCGGGTGCTGGTGTTCGCCATGTCTCGATTGTCGGCGCATTCAGGACAGGAAGTGGCCGCAATGCTCCGTAACGTTGTTCCTGTCCGAGGGAGCAGGAACCGAAACGGAAGGCCAGAGCCATGACCACGACCACCCCCGCCGCCCCCACCGCCGCCACCGCCGCCACCGCCGCCACCGCGCCCGCCGTGACCGGTGAGCGCGCCGACTTCCTGGTGGCACTGGGGCAGCAGCGGCACTTCCTGCGCTTCACCACCCGTGACCTCACCGACGAGCAGGCCGGTCGGCGCACCACCGCGAGCGAGCTGTGCCTGGGTGGCCTGGTCAAGCACGTGACGTCCGTCGAGCGCACCTGGGCGGCCTTCATCGTCGAGGGCCCGTCCGCGATGCCCGACTTCACCGCCATGACGGAGGCCGACTTCGCCCGCCGCGCCGACGAGTTCCGGATGCTGCCCGGGGAGACGCTGGCCGGAGTGCTCGCCGACTACGACGAGGTGGCGCGCCGCACCGACGAGTTGGTGGCCACCCTGCCCGACCTGGGCGCCGCCCACCCGCTGCCCTCGGCTCCCTGGTTCGAGGCCGGGGCCTCGTGGTCGGCCCGCCGGGTGCTGATGCACATCATCGCCGAGACCGCCCAGCACGCGGGCCACGCCGACATCATCCGGGAGTCCCTGGACGGCGCGAAGAGCATGGGCTGACCAGCGGCGGGGGCCGTCACCGGTGCGCGGCGGCGGCCCCACCGCACGGGGTCAGATCTGTCCGACGAGCGTGAAGCCGGCCCCGTCCACCGCGCTGCGCACCGCCGATTCGTCCAGCGGCAGGGCGGAGGCGACGGTGACCCGGCCGCTCCCGGCGTCCGCGACGACGTCGGTGACACCGTCGATGGCGGCCAGGCCGGCGCTCACCGTCTTCTCGCAGTGGCCGCAGCTCATGCCGGAGACGGTGAGGACGGTGGTGATGGACATGGGGGGTGCCTCCGCTGTGCGTCTGGTGCGTGTGGTGGGTGGGCGCCGTGCGCCCGGGGTCCGAGCCCTCTGCACGCGGCCGCCGGGTGGGCGACGGCGTGGAGAGGGCGGTCGGGCCGGCCGAACCGGTCGGCCCGCACCACAACAGCGGAATCCGCCGCCGATCCCCAGGGACACGCCGCACGGGTGGCACCTTCGGGTGGTTCCGGGAACCGCCCGGCCCGCGCGCCCGACGCCGCCGCCGGGCCCATCGCCCGGACCCCCACCCGGGCCGCTGACCCGAGCTCCCGACCCGAGCTCCTGACCCGCGCCGAAGCCCCGCCCGGGCCGCCGTGCGCACGCGCCACCGAACGTGTGACCGATCCGGACTGAACCGATGCCGCCGGTTCGGACGTCCCTCCTGATGCACCGCTTTTCCGTCCGGCTCAGGAGTACCCACCCATGGCCCCCACATCCCGCAGGCGCTGGAAGCCCTGGCACGGCGCGCTCGCCCTGGCGCTGGTCGCGGCGGTGACGGGCGGTGTGCTCTGGTGGCAGCCCTGGCACACCGGCCCCGCGCCGCTGGCCTTCACCACCGCGCCGGGCGGCTCCGCCCGCTTCGGCACCGGGGAGCACCTCTACCGGTACAAGGTGCGGGTGGAGGACGGGATCGACGAGACTCCCGCGCAGTTCGCCGCCGAGGTGGACGCGGTCCTCGGCGACACCCGGCGCGGCTGGGCCGCCGGGAACAGCGCCTCGTTCCAGCGGGTGGCCGCGGACCCGGTGGACTTCACGGTCTACCTGGCCACCCCGCGCTCCACCGACCGGATCTGCGGCCAGTACGGCCTGGACACCGGAGGCACCGTCAACTGCGGGGTCACCCACCAGGTCGTGATCAACCTCAAGCGCTGGACCGAGCTGTCCGAGTTCTACCGGGGTCAGCCCGAGCTGTACCACGCGCTCGCCGTCAACCACGAGGTCGGCCACATCCTCGGGAACGGCCACGTGGACTGCCCGGGCCCAGGAGCCCCGGCGCCGGTGATGATGCAGCAGATCAAGGGGCTGCACGGGTGCGTCCCCAACGGCTGGCCCTACTCGGAGGCCGGAACGCTGCTCACCGGGCCGCCGCTCCAGGCCCCGACCAACGCGCCGTGAGTCCGGACGACCACCGAACCGCGCCGTGAGCCGCGACGACCGGCCCGGCGACCACCGAACCGCGACGTGAGCCGCGACGACACCCCGACGCCCACCGAACCGCGCGGTGAGCCGCGACGACCGGCCCACCGCGCCATGAGGCCCAGCGACCGGCCCGCCGCGCCGTAGGCCCGGCGGCGTCAGGCCGCCGCGTCGTGGTCGGCGGCCAGCACCTCGGCGAGTGCCGTGAGCGCCGCCGGGGCCTGCTCGCCCTCCGCCGCCAGCTCCAGCACCTCGCCCTGGCTCGCCGCCAGCGCGAGGACGGAGAGCAGGCTGCGGGCGTCCACGGCGGGCTGCCCGGGACGCCCGACGGTGACCTTGACGGTCTGCCGGGCGGCGGCCTGGACGAACTGCGAGGCCGGACGGGCGTGCAGGCCGCTGCGGGAGCCGACGGCCACCTGGATCGAGTGCATGGGCGTTGTCCAATCGCGAGGGTGGGTGAGGGGCGGCGGCGCCGGGGTGGGAACCCGGCGGCCGGTCCGTGACGGACGGCTACGGACAGGGTCGGACGCTGCGCTCGGGGGCAGGTGCGCGGCCCGGGGATTCGGCCTGTCGGGTGGTGTCCGTGTCCCACGCCGGTGGGGGCGTGGTGTCGGGATTGGTTCTACGCCCGGTTCTCTGCCCATGTCAACACATCCGGGCACCGGAAACCACAGAAACAAAAACGCCGCTCCAGTCGCCCAATGGCTTGCTTTTCCACCCGGACGGCGTACTCTCTCGCTTAACCAGGCGTAAACAGACATGGAACGGACCTGATCCCACATGTACGCACCCGAGCGGCAGCAGGAGATCCTCCGCCTCGCCCAGAAGCGCGGCCGGGTCGACGTGCCGACGCTGGCCGAGGACTTCGGCGTCACGCAGGAGACCATCCGGCGCGACCTGACCACCCTCGTCCAGGCCGGCCTGCTGCACCGGGTGCACGGGGGTGCGCTCCCGGCCGGTGCCCTGCACCTGGAGCCCGGCCTGGCCGAGCGGGACTCCACCGCCGCCGCCGAGAAGGAGCGGATCGCCAAGGCCGCGCTCGCCCTGCTGCCCACCGAGGGCACCGTGCTGCTGGACGCGGGGACGACCGTCTCCCGGCTCGCCGCGCAGCTGCCCGTCGAGTCCGCCCTGACCGTCGTCACCAACGCCCTGCCCGTCGCCGCCCGGCTGGTCGACCACCCCTCGCTCACCCTCCACCTGATCGGCGGACGGCTGCGCCACCGCACCCACGCCGCCGTGGACTCCTGGGCGCTGCGCGACCTCGCCGACATCAACCCGGACGTCGCCGTCGTCGCCACCAACGGGTTCTCCGCCGAGGACGGACTGACCACCCCCGACCTCGCCGAGGCGGCCGTCAAGCGGGCGATGCTGACCGGCGCCCGCCGGGTGGTCCTGCTCGCCGACTCCGCCAAGTACGGCGCCCGCCACTTCGCCCGGTTCGGCTCGCTCAGCCAGGTGGACGTGCTGGTCACGGACACCGGACTGACCGACGAGCAGGCCGCCCAGATCGAGAACCTCGGACCCGAAGGACCGGAAGTCATCCGCGCATGATCGTCACCATCACCCCGAACCCCAGCCTGGACCGCACGTACGAGCTGCCGGCCCTCGCGGTCGGCGAGGTCAACCGGGCCGCGCACGACCGGCTGGACCCGGGCGGCAAGGGCGTCAACGTCTCCCGGGCGCTCACCGCCGCCGGTCACCGCACCACCGCCGTCCTGCCGCTCGGCGGCCCGGCCGGCCGGTTGCTCGCCGAACTGCTCCGCCGCCAGGGCATCGGGGTGGCCGCCCTCCCGATCGCCGGCGACACCCGGATCAACGTCTCGATCGCCGAGGCCGGCGGCAGCCTGACCAAGGTCAATGCGGCCGGCCCCGAGCTCAGCCCCGCCGAGTCGGCCGCCCTGCTGGCGCAGGTCGCCGAGACGCAGCGGGAGGCGAAGGGTGCCGGGGACGGCGTCGGCTGGCTGGCCTGCTGCGGCAGCCTGCCGCGCGGGCTGGCCCCCGAGTGGTACGCCGAGCTGGTCGGCCGGGTGCACGCGGACGGCGCCCGGATCGCCCTGGACACCTCCGGACCGGCGCTGCTCGCGGCGCTCTCCGCCCGCCCGGACGTGGTCAAGCCCAACCGCGAGGAACTCGCCGAGGCCGTCGGCCGGCCGATCGCCACCGTCGGCGACGCCTTCGACGCGGCGGGCGAGCTGCGCAAGCTCGGCGCCCAGCAGGTGCTGGCCAGCCTCGGCGCCGACGGCATGCTGCTGATCGCCGAGGAGGGCAGCTGGTACGGGACGGCGCCGGTCGCCGCCGTGCGCAGCGACGTGGGAGCCGGGGACGCCTCGCTGGCCGGCTTCCTCGGTGCGGGCGGCAGCGGGCCGCAGGCGCTCGCGGCGGCCCTGGCGCACGGCGCCGCCGCCGTCCGGCTGCCGGGCAGCGTGATGCCGACCCCTGCCGACCTGGACCCGACCGCGGTCACCGTGACGGCGGACCTCCCGCTGGAGCGGACGCTCGGCGGCTGAACGCGACGACTTCCGACCGGGCCGTGTGGGACGGACCGGCCGGACACCACCCCGGGGGCAACGGACAACTCTCCGGCACCAGTTGAAGGACCCACGATGAGCGACTTGACGAGCGACACGACGGGCGACACCGGCGGGCTGATCACACCCGCACTCGTCGACCTCTTCCTCGCCCCCGAGGACAAGGACGAAGCCCTGCGCGCACTCGCGCAGCGGCTGGTCGCCGAGGGCCGGGTCACCGACCTCGACGGCTTCCTCGCCGACATCGCCGCCCGCGAGGCCCAGGCCCCCACCGGCATGGGCGACGGCATCGGCATCCCGCACTGCAGATCGACGCACGTCACCCGGCCCAGCCTGGCCTTCGGGCGCAGCGCCCGCGGCCTGGACTTCGCCGCCCCGGACGGCCGGCCGGCCGACCTGGTCTTCATGATCGCGGCTCCGGACGGAGCCGACGACGCCCACCTGCGGATCCTCGCCTCGCTGGCCCGCCGGCTGATGGACCCGGCGTTCACCGGCGCGCTGCGGGCGGCCGAGAGCCCGCTGGCCGTGGCGGCACTGGTCAACGGCGGGGACGCCGCGCCGGCCGCCGGGTCCGCCGCCGTGGCCGAGGGATCGGCCGTCCCCGAGACCTCGGCCGTCCCCGAGCCCTCGGCCGCGCCCGGCTCGGCAGCCCCGCCCGGCGCCGAGCAGCCGGAGGCCGGGGCCCTCCGTCTGGTGGCCGTGACCTCCTGCCCCACCGGCATCGCGCACACGTACATGGCCGCCAAGGCCCTGGAGCTGGCCGCCGCCCGGGCCGGCGCCGTGATCGCGGTGGAGACCCAGGGCTCGGCCGGCACCACGGCGCTCGCTCCGGAGGTGATCGCGGCCGCCGACGCGGTGATCCTCGCCCACGACCTGGAGGTCCGCGACCGCGCCCGGTTCGCGGGCAAGCCGACCGTGGACGTGGGGGTGAAGGCGGGCGTCAACCGCCCGGACGAGCTCGTCGCCGAGGCCGCCCGCCTGGTCGCGGAGGCCGGCTCCGGTGCGCGCCCGGCGGGGGCCGCTCCCACCGGCACCGCGGCCGCCGCCCCCGCCCGTACCGGTGGATCGGGCGAGCACTGGGCGCACCGCCTGCGCCGCTACCTGATGACCGGCGTGAGCTACATGATCCCCTTCGTCGCGGCGGGCGGTCTGCTGATCGCCCTCGGGTTCGCCGTCGGCGGCTATCAGATCGCCTCCGCCCCGTCCGTGCTCGGCCACTTCGACTGGACCTCGTCGCACAGTTGGGCGGCCCTGCTGTTCCAGACCGGCAAGGCCTCCTTCGGCTTCCTGGTGCCGATCCTCTCCGGCTACATCGCCTGGGCGATCGCCGACCGGGCGGCGCTGGCGGCGGGCATCGTCGGCGGGGCGGTCTCCGCGGCGGTCGGCGCCGGCTTCCTCGGCGGCATCGTCTCCGGCCTGGCCGCCGGGTTCCTGGTGCTCTGGATGGTGCGCTGGAAGGTGCCGCGGGCGATCGCCGGGATCATGCCGGTGGTGGTGATCCCGCTGCTGTCGGTGGCGGCGGTCGGGTTCCTGATGTTCGTCCTGGTGGGCTCCCCGATCGCCTCGGCGATGACCGGCCTCACGAACTGGCTGAACGGGCTCTCGGGCAGCAACGCCGTCCTGCTCGGCCTGCTGCTCGGCGCGATGATGGCCTTCGACCTCGGCGGCCCGCTCAACAAGGTCGCGTACACCTTCGCCGCCGGCGCCCTGACCACGGCCGGGGCCACCCCGGACGCGGGCAGCCTGAAGGTGATGGCCGCCGTGATGGCCGCGGGCATGACGCCGCCGCTCGGCCTGGCGCTCGCCACGGTGGTCCGCCGCCGGCTGTTCAGCGCGGAGGAGCGCGAGAACGGCAAGGCCGCCTGGGTGCTCGGCGCGTCCTTCATCACCGAGGGCGCGATCCCGTTCGCCGCCGCCGATCCGCTGCGGGTCATCCCGGCGAGCATCGCGGGCAGCATGACGGCGGGCGGCCTGGTGATGGCCTTCGGCTCCACCCTGCGCGCCCCGCACGGCGGGATCTGGGTGCTGCCGCTGATCGGCAGCCCGTTCCTCTACCTGCTGGCGATCGCCGCGGGGACACTGGTCACCACCGCCGTGGTCGTCCTCCTCAAGGACCTGCGGAGGAGGCGGAGCGAGGGCCCGAGCGAGGTCCTGAGCGCGAGCCCCGCCGCGGAGCAGGCCGACGCCCGGGGCGCGGCACAGCCCGAGGGACCGCGGGGCACCGCCCCGGCGGGAACCGCGGCCCGGCGGCCGGCGCCGCTGAAGGGCTGAACGGGGGCCTCGCCCCGGGCAGGGCCTCGCCCGGAGCGGGGGCCTCGCCCCGGGCAGGGCCTCACCCAGAGCGGGGAGCGGGACCCGGGCGGGGACCAGGACCCCGGTCGGGACCAGGGCCCCGGCGGGGAGCAGCACCCCGAGCGAGGAGCACCGCCCCCGGCACGGATAATCACTGGTCGGACCGGGTGTGACCGCGATGTCGGCGCCCGGTCCGAACCATGATCGTCGAGTGTGGGTGTGTGGAGGAGAGCCGTGGACGACGGGGAGATCCTGGACTGGCCGGTGCTGCTGGAGGCCGCCGAGGCGGCCGCCCGGGCGACCACCGGCCACGGCCGCGTCGCCGACTACATCCCGGCCCTCGCCACCGCGGACCCGGAGGCCTTCGGCATGGCCGTGGCCACCGTCGACGGCGAGTTGTACGGCGCCGGGGAGTGGGAGCGCCCGTTCTCCATCCAAAGCGTCTCCAAGCTGTTCTCGCTGGCCCTGGCCCTCGCCCACAGCGGCGACGGTGGCGAGGCCCTCTGGCGGGGCGTCGGCCGGGAGCCCTCCGGCAACCCCTTCAACTCCCTGGTGCAGCTGGAGACGGAGCACGGCATCCCGCGCAACCCGTTCATCAACGCGGGCGCCCTGGTGGTCACCGACCGCCTGCAGTCGTTGACCGGTGACGCCTCCGGCGCGGTACGGGAGTTCCTGCGCCGCGAGTCCGGCAACCAGCTGCTGGACACCGATCCGGTGATCGCCGCCTCGGAGGCCGAGCACGGCCACCGCAACGCCGCGCTGGCCCACTTCATCGCCAGCCACGGCAACCTGGAGAACCCGGTCGAGACCGTCCTCGACCACTACTACGCCCACTGCGCCGTCGCCGCGAGCTGCCGCGACCTGGTGCTGGCCGGCTCGTTCCTGGCCCGCTACGGCGTGCGCACCGACGGCACCCGGCTGATGTCGCGCAGCGAGACCAAGCGCGTCAACGCCGTCCTCCTCACCTGCGGCACGTACGACGCCGCCGGCGAGTTCGCCTTCCGGGTCGGTCTGCCCGGCAAGAGCGGCGTCGGCGGCGGCATCCTCGCCATACTCCCCGGCCGGGCCGCCGTCTGCGCCTGGGGCCCCCGGCTCGACCAGGCCGGCAACTCCGTCGCCGCCGTCACCGCGCTCGACACCCTCACCACCCTGTCGGGCTGCTCGGTGTTCTGACCGGCAACGCCCGGGCCCCGGTCGTCCGCACGGCGACCGGGGCCCGGGGGCCGATGGACGGCGGTGGGCTACTCCACCGTCACGCTCTTCGCCAGGTTGCGCGGCTTGTCCACGTCGCGCCCGAGGGCGACGGCCGCGTGGTAGGCCAGCAGCTGCAGCGGAATGTTGAGCAGCAGCGGGTCCAACTCCGGCTCGCTCTTGGGCACCAGGATGCAGTGGTCGGCGAGCCGCTCCTCAGGGCGGCGGTGGGCGACGGCGAGGACGCGGCCGTGCCGGGCCTTGATCTCACCGAGCGTGGTGAGGTTCTTGTTGAGCAGCTCGTCGTCCGGGACCAGTGCCACGGTGGGCAGTTCGGGGCTGATCAGGGCCAGCGGGCCGTGCTTGAGCTCGCTCGCCGGGTAGGCCTCGGCGTGGACGTAGGAGATTTCCTTGAGCTTCTGCGCGCCCTCGCGGGCCACCGGGTAGCCGCGGACCCGGCCGATGAACATCATGCCGGTGGAGTCGGCGTACCGGGCGGCCAGTTCGGCGATGGCGTCGCCCTGGGCGAGGATCTCGCGGATCTGGTCCGGCAGGGCCTGGAGGGCCGAGACGATCCGGCGGCCGTCGGCCGGCGAGAGGTCGTGGATGCGGCCGAAGTGCAGGGCCAGCAGGGCGAAGGCGACCACGGTGGAGGTGAACGCCTTGGTGGAGGCGACGGACACCTCGGGGCCGGCGTGCAGGTAGATGCCGCCGTCGCACTCGCGGGCGATGGCGCTGCCCACGGTGTTGACGACGCCGAGCACCCGGCCGCCCTTGCGCTTGATCTCCTGGACGGCGGCGAGCGTGTCGTAGGTCTCGCCGGACTGGCTGACGGCGACGTACAGGGTGTCCGCCTCGATCACCGGGTTGCGGTAGCGGAACTCCGAGGCCGGCTCGCTGTGCGCGGGGATCCGGGAGAGCTCCTCGATCAGCTGGGCGCCCATCTCGCCCGCGTAGTAGGCGGATCCGCAGCCGAGGATCTTCACCCGGCGGATCTCGCGCAGCTCCCTGGCGTCCAGGTTGAGGCCGCCGAGGTGGGCGGTGCTGAAGCGCTCGTCGAGCCGGCCGCTGAGGGTGCGCTCGACGGAGGTGGGCTGCTCGTTGATCTCCTTGAGCAGGAAGTGCTCGTAGCCGCCGGTGTCGTAGGAGTCGATCTCCCAGTCGACGGTGGACGGCTGACGGTGGGTGGTGCGGGCGTCGGCGGTGAAGGTGCGGAAGCCGTCGGCCCGGACGGTGGCCAGCTCGCCGTCCTCCAGGTGCACGACCTGGCGGGTGTAGCGGACCAGGGCGGAGACGTCGGAGGCGACGAACATCTCCTTCTCGCCGATGCCCAGCACGATCGGGCTGCCGTTGCGGGCGACCACGATGCGGTCCGGCTGGTCGGCGTCCAGCACGGCGATGCCGTAGGTGCCGACGACCCTGCCGAGGGCGGCGCGCACGGCGTCCTCCAGCTCGACACCCTCGGTGGCGTGGGCGGCGATCAGGTGGGAGAGCACCTCGGTGTCGGTCTCGGAGCGGAACTCGGCGCCGTCGGCGGTCAGCTTGGCGCGCAGCTCGTCGGCGTTCTCGATGATGCCGTTGTGGACGACGGCGATCCGCCCGGCGTCGTCCAGGTGCGGGTGGGCGTTGGCGTCGCTGGGGACGCCGTGGGTGGCCCAGCGGGTGTGGCCGATGCCGGTGGTGCCCTTGAACCGGGCCGGCACGGCGGCGGCGAGGTCGGCGACCCGGCCCTTGACCTTGCGGAGCTTGATCCCGCCGGTGCGTCCGGTGACGGCGACCCCGGCCGAGTCGTAGCCCCGGTACTCGAGCCGCGCCAGCCCCTCCAGCAGGAAGGGGGTCGCGTCCTTGGGGCCGATGTAGGCCACGATTCCGCACATGGGTGGGCTCCTCTGGGAAGGTCGGTGCTCGGAAGGGGTCTGGTGGTGCGCCGACCCGTCCCGCGGAGGTCGGGGACGGCCGGACGGGTCCGGTGGGCGGGTCGGGCCCGGGCGGGTCCGGTACGGGCACGTCGGGCCCGGGCGAGCTGCTACGGGCGCGTCGGGCCCGGGCGAGCCGGTACGGGCTCAGCCGTAGACGATCCGGCGCAGCTGGCGGGCCGACAGCTCCGGTGCCGCGACACGGCGGGCGCCCAGTTCCTCGGCGAGCCGGGCGAAGATCCGTTCGTTGGTCAGGCCGCGTGCCTGGAGCTCGCCGTGGCGGCGGCGGACGTACTCCTCCGTGCTCTCGGAGAAGTACGCCAGGACCTCCGCCACGACCCGCGCCGCCTCCCGGGGCCCGAGCGGGCTGGTCCGGGTGAGGTGGGCGAGGAGGTCTTCGTGAGGGTGGGGTGAGCTCGGCACGAGTGAGGACTCTAGGCCGCGTCGCCCGCCGAAGCCAAAGATCCTGCCCGAATTCGGGCAGGCTTTACGGCTTTCAGCTCAGGAACCCGGTCGGGCGGTGTGACGACCCTTCCGCGGGCCTCGGGAGTCCACCTGTACGCCCGGGCCCGGCACCCGTCCGGGTGATCATCGGGAACCGGCCCGGCCCGGCCGGACGTCGCACCATGCGGTAGCGTCGCCGACACCTCCCGAATGGCGGGCGAAAACGCGGATTCCCGCCCCCGTGCCGTCAGGATGGGAGCGAACCGTTCACCTCGATCCGCCGGGGGATCCCGTCATGCAGCCGCGAGTCTTCGCGATTCTCACCGCCGTGCTCCTGGGCGTCCTGGGCCTCGGCTCGGTGGCCGTCACCGACTGGTCGCCCGCGGCGGCCACCGCGGCCCCGGCCGTCACCGCGAGCGCCCCCGGCGCGCAGCCGGCCGCGGCGGGCGCCGCGAGTGCCACGCCCACCGGTGACCCCGCGGTGTGGACCCGCTCGACGCTGCGCAACAAGATGATGGCCGAGATGGAGGCCGCCGACCCCGGCGTCGCCCTCGCCGACCTCGACAAGATCACCAAGGAGAAGCCGTACACGGTGCGCTTCTGCCACCCGATCGCGCACGAGCTCGGCCACGCGGCGGTCAAGCGCTACAACGCCGACTTCCAGAAGGTCATCTCCTTCCCGCACGAGACCTGCGCGGCCGGCTACCTGCACGGCGCGGTCGAGGAGATGCTGAACGCCTCCACCCAGCCCGAGGTGGACCTGCTCAAGCTCTGCGCCCCCAAGAACACCGGCCCCTGCATCCACGGCGTCGGCCACGGCACGATGTTCGTCGCCAAGCAGGACGTCGCCAAGGCGCGCGACCTGTGCAACAAGTTCACCACCGACCAGAACCGGATCCGCTGCTCCGAGGGCCTGTTCATGCAGCTCTTCGGCCCGGACGAGGAGGACGAGCAGGCCAAGGCGAACCTGCCCGCCGACAAGCTCGCCCAGGACCCGCTGTACCCGTGCAAGGACCAGCCGGCCCTGTTCCAGTCCGCGTGCTTCTTCTACGCCCCGACCTTCTACCTGTCCTCGCACGACTACCCGAACCACCCCGAGGTCTACGCCCAGGCCCTCAAGTGGTGCCTCAACGGCAAGGACAGCGGCGGGGCGGTGGACTGCAGCCGCGGTGTCGGCTCGCGCACCATGAAGTACAACCTGGACCGCGAGGACTGGGCCGCGAAGCAGTGCGCCACGGCGGCCGACGGCTGGCAGCGCAAGGCCTGCGCGGAGGGGCTGGTCAGCTACTACACGGTCAACTACACCGACGGCGGCGCGGCCGGCCGGCTCTGCGCGAAGATCAGCGACAAGGAGATGCAGGGCTACTGCCGCTCCGCGAGCGGGCTGTCCGGTTCGCTGGACTGATCCCCCGGCACCAGGGCCCGCGCCGCACGGCGCGGGCCCTTTGCGTAGGATCACCCGACCACCGCCTGACCAGGGTGCGCCGAGGAAGCCGCGCCCGGCCCGGTCCCACCCCGGCCTCCCTGGAGCACGCCATCACCACCGAGGACTTCCGCAGCGCCGCCCACACCGCCGCCGACCTGGTCTCCGACCACCTCGCCGGGCTGCCCGCCCGGCCGGTCTGGCAACCGATGGACGAAGCCGCCCGACAGGCCCTGCTCGACGCCCCGCTGCCCGCCGAGGGCCGGCCGCTCGCCGCACTGCTGGACGCCATCGGGACGGACGTCCTCCCCCACCCCATGGGCAACGGCCACCCCCGGTTCTTCGGCTGGGTCAACTCCGCCCCCGCCCCCGCCGGGGTGCTGGCCACCCTCGCCGCCTCGGCGATGAACCCCAGCACGGCCGGCGGCGACCACGCCGACGTGCACCTGGAACGCGCCGTGGTCCGCTGGATCGCCGAACTCGTCGACTTCCCCCACCCGCCCGGCGGCGGCCTGCTCACCTCCGGCGCCTCGATGGCGACCATCGTCTGCCTCGCGGCCGCCCGCAACCGCGCCGCCCGGCTGGCCGGCCGGGACGTCCGCGAGGAGGGCCTGGCCGGGATGCCCCCGCTGGTCGGCTACGTCACCGGGGAGACCCACTCCTGCGTCCGCAAGGCCGCCGAGCTCCTCGGGCTCGGCAGCCGGCACCTGCGCACCGTCGCCACCGGCCCCGACGGCCGCCTGGACACCGCCGACCTGCGGGCCGCCGTCGAGCGGGACCGCGCCGCCGGACTGCTGCCCTTCCTGGTCGTCGCCTCGGCCGGCACCGTCGGCACCGGTGCGGTGGACGCCTTCGAGCCGATCGCCGACCTGTGCGAGGAGCAGCGGCTCTGGCTGCACGTGGACGGTGCGTACGGCGCCTTCGGCCGGCTCGACCCCGCCATCGCCCACCGCTACGCGGGCCTGGAGCGCGCCGACTCGCTCGCCCTCGACCCGCACAAGTGGCTGGGCGTCCCCGTCGACTGCGGCTGCGCGCTCGTCCGCGACACCGAGGAGCTGCGCGCCACCTTCAGCCTCGTCCCGTCCTACCTGCGCGACGAGTCGGCCGGGTCGCTCGGCTGGTTCTCCGAGTACGGCACCGAGCAGACCCGCCCGTTCCGCGCCCTCAAGGTCTGGGCCACCATCGCCCACCGCGGCCGTTCCGGTCTGGCCCGGGACATCACCCGGTGCACCGTGCTCGCCCGGCAGCTCGGTGAACTCGTGCGGGCGGACGACGAGTTGGAGCTGCTCGCCGAGGTGCAGACCTCGATCGTCGCGTTCCGCCACCGCGCCCCCGGCCTGGACACCGCCGCCCGCGACGCGCTCAACCGCGCGGTCGCGCCGGCCGTCCAGCGGCGCGGCCGGGTCTTCGTCACCGGCGCCCGGCTGGGCGACCACGAGATGCTCCGCGCCTGCCTGCTCAACGCCGCCACGACCGAGGACGACCTGCGCCTCCTCCTCGCCGAGGTGAAGGCCGCGGCCCGCGAGCTGATGTCGTAACACCTCCGCGGGGACCTTAACCACCAGGTCACGGCGGGGTCGTGGCCACGAAACACCGGCCGGGCACGCTGAAGGGCATGGATGACGTGAAGCCCTCCCTCCACCGTGCCCGCCGCTGGCGCCGCGACACCGTCGAGCTCGCCGCCGCCTTCCTCTCCGTCACCGCCGCCGACCTGATCGCGAAGGTCGTCCTCCACGGCTCCGACGGCCCGATCGTCCTCACCACCGCCGCCGTCGCGCTGCTCGCCGCCGCTCTCCTGCACGCCTGGTGGTCCCCGCACGCCCCTCCCCCGACCACCCTGTGGCGGGTGCGCACCACCGCCCTGGCGCACACCCCGACCACCCTCGCCGACCACCGGATCGCGCTGGTCTCGCTGCACCCCGCCACCGACGAGCTCTTCCTCCGCACTCCGCACACCGTCACCCCCGCCGCCCTCAGCACCCTCCTCACCGCCACCGGGCACACCCTCCGGGACACCCCGACCCGGATCGCCTGAGCCCCTGCGCGGGGGAGCAAGGGGCGGCGGCGGGGGCCCGAGGAGGGACCCCCGCCGCCGGACCGGCGGGCGCCGGTGTCAGCGGTTGGTCGACGGCTGGACGACGCAGACGGCGTTGCCCAGCAGGGCGCCGAAGCCGCCGAGCAGGGTGCCGGTCACCATCTTGCAGGCGGCGGCCTCCTCGGGCGTCTTGGGGCCGTTGCCGGTGCTGGTTCCGGCGGCCGCGGCGGACTGGGCCAGGGCGATCGGTGCGGCCAGCAGCAGGGCGCAACAGGCCGTGGCCAGCGTGGAGTTCCTGGAGAGCATGGAAGGGCCCCTTCGGGTCGAGGTGGGTCGGCGGACAGCCGAGCCATCCCTATCCGAAGGGGCTCCCCGTGGTCACGGACCCTGGGCCATCCGTGAGCGTGTCCCCGTCAGGTCAGGGCGTCACGGTGCCGCCCGCTCCACCGCCCGGATGGCGGCGGCCAGTTCGTGCACGCCGGGCTCCTTCAGCACGCCGTAGTGGTCCCCGGCCAGCTGGACCACGGCCGGCGGGGCGGCCGAGTAGCCGGTGCTGCCCTCGATGAACGAGTAGTCGTCGCCGGCCGCCTTGAGGATGGTCACCGGGGCGTCCAGCCGCCGTTCGGCGAGCTCGTGGAAGCCGTACTCGAACTCGTACGTCCCGGCGACGATCCGGGTGATCCGGCGGATCACCTCCTCGCCCAGCTCCGGCAGCATCCGGTGGACGAGGGCGACGAAGCCGTCCTCGTCGGCGACCTCGGCCAGGCACCGTTCCAGGTCCGGCCCGCTGACCGCCCCGGCGAACACCGAGAAGAGGATCGTCAGGTACCCGGGGTCGGCGTAGGAGGCCTCGCGTCCGCGGCGCCGCCCGCCGGACCGGCCGACCCGGGGGTTCCCGGGGCAGATCAGCACCAGGTGCTCGACCCGCCGGCCGGCCCGCTCCAGCTGCCAGGCGGCCTCGAAGGCGACCCGGGCGCCGAAGGAGTATCCCCAGAGGGTGTACGGGCCCTCCGGCTGCACCCGCCGCAGTTCCGCGACGTCCGCGGCGGCCGTCTCCCGGATGGTGGGGTACGGCGTCTCGCCCTCGTTGATGCCGTACGCCTGGACGCCGTAGAAGGTGCGGCCGTCGCCCGCCTCCCGGCCGAGCAGCCGCAGGTTCATCGGGTAGCCGCCCAGGCCGGGCCAGCAGAAGACGGGCCGCCCGGTGGATCCGCGGTGCAGCGGGACCAGCCGCGGAGCGGGCGCGTCGTCCGCGCGCCGGATGCGGGCCGCCAGGTCGCCCAGCCTCGGGGACTCGAACACGACCTGCAACGGCAGCGAGGTCCCGAACTCCCGGTTGATCCGGTTGACCAGGGCCACCGCGGTCAACGAGTCGCCGCCGACGGCGAAGAACTCGTCCGTCACCGAGACCTCCTGGCCCTCCCGGTAGCCGAGCGCCTTCCCCCACGCCTCCGCGAGCCACCGCTCGTGCACGGTGCCCGGCGCGACGTACTCGCCGCGCGCCCCGCCGGCGCGGACGGCCTCGGACGCGGCGAGGGCCTTGAGGTCGACCTTGCCGTTCGCGGTGAGCGGCAGGGCGTCCACCACCAGCACCCGGTTGGGCAGCATGTAGTCGGGCAGCAGCGCGGCGAGTTCGTCCTTGACGATCTCGGCGGGACCCTTCATGTGGACGGCGTCCTCGCGCATGCCCTCGCTGCGGATCTGCTCCTCGCTCACCCTTCCGCCGAGGAAGAAGTACGACGCGCCGGGTGCGATGCCGACGGCGCCGAGGATCTCGTCGATCCGGCGCGCAGCGGGCAGCGGATGGCCGGATCTGGAGCTGTAGCCCGAGGACATCAGGCCGAGGCCCAGGCCGTTGCGCTGCAGGTGGTGCAGCTTGGTGCCGAGCGTGATGTACTCCAGCCACTCCTGCCGGGAGCGGCTGACGGCGGTGATGCCGAACGCGGCCCGGGCGTACACCGCCTGGTTGATCGCGATCACGTGCCTGGACTCCACCACCTCGGCCGAGACCGGTGTCAACCCGCCCTGCTCGTACCGGTAGAGGCCGCCCGGCAGGCCCTCCACCCGGTCCCCGTGGGCCTGGACGTACAGCTCGGTGTCCTCCTCGGCGGGCCGGCCGCCGTTGCGGACGACGGAGAAGCTGCCGAGGTAGTGGTCCTCCTCGGCGACGTCGAGCCGCGGCTTGACGGCCGGGTCGTGGCCGAGCGGGCGGACGTCCAGCCCGTACCGGGGCAGCACCTCCTCGAGGACGCCGAGCATGTGCCCGGTCTCGAACTCCAGCACCTCACGGATGTTGTTCCGGTACACCGGGGCGATGGCACCGTGCTTGCCGGAGAAGTGCAGCGTCAGGTACGGCTCCCGCGCCGGCGGCGCGTCCCCGATCCGGACCAGGCCGTGCTCGACCGGGTGGTGGTAGTACAGCCCGGCGGCCAGCCCGTCCAGGCCGCCGGTCTCCAGGTACAGCTGGGTCGCGTACAGCGCGCCGGGCGAGGCGTACGCGTACTTGGGCAGCAGCCGCCGGTCGCTGTGGAACTGGCCGAACCAGCGCAGCACGCGGCCGAGTTCGGGAAGGCTCAGCAGGCCGAGGTCGCGGCCGAAGGTCCCGGCCGGGCGCGGGGCCAGCAGCGCGGTGAGGTCGTCCCGGGTCACCGGGCCGCCGTCGTAGAAGCGGTAGGTCTTGCGGGCGAAGGCCGCGCGGCGCTGGGCCTGGCTCTCCCGCCGGCCGGGCAGTGCGAGCTTCTCGCGCCCGGCCAGCCGGGCGGGTTCGCGCACACCCGGGTCCGACAGCTGCGCCCTGACCTGCAACCGGCTGGCCTTGGACCGGTGGTGGCCGCCGTGGCTGCCCTGGTCCATCAGCGCGGCTTCGCGCGGATCGAGCTCGATGCAGGCGACCAGGTCCCGGTGGCCGGTGCGTTCGTCGTCGGAGACCACGGCGGCCGCCCGGCGCACCCAGCCGTGCTCCTCGATCGCGCGGGCGATCTCGTCCAACTCGATCCGGTAGCCGCGCAGTTTGACCTGGTTGTCGGCCCGACCGACGAACTGGATGGTGCCGTCCGGATTCCAGTGCGCCAGGTCGCCGGTGCGGTACAGCCGCTCGGCCGGCGCGAACGGGGAGGGGACGAAACGCTCGGCGGTCAGCTCGGGCCGGTGCAGGTAGCCGCGGGCCAGCTGCACCCCGCCGATGTACAGCTCGCCGACCTCCCCGAGGGCGACCGGGGCCGACCGCCCGTCCAGGATGTAGCACTGGGTGTTGTCGACCGGCCGGCCGATCGGCACCGTGCCGGCGCCGTCCGCCGGCGCGGCCGGGTCGACCACGTGGGCGGTGGCGTTGATGGTGCACTCGGTCGGCCCGTACAGGTTGACCAGCGACGCCCCGGGCAGGGCCGCGCCGAGGTCGCGGGCCAGCCGCAGCGAGAGCGCCTCACCGCCGGAGAAAAGACCGGTCAGGCCGGTGCAGTCGGTGAAGCCCTCGGTGTCCAGGAGGGCCTGCAGCAGGGTGGGCACCGCCTGCAGGGCGGTCACGCCGTACCGGCGGACGGCCGCGACCAGCGCCTCCGGATCCCGGTACAGGCCGGGCGTGCCGGCCACCACCCGGGCGCCGACGGCCGGGGCGAGGATCTCCCACTGGGCGGCGTCGAAGCTCATCGGCGTCTTCTGCAGCACGGTGACCGCCGGGCCCAGGTGCCCATCGTTGTGCAGCCAGCGCAGTTGGGAGACCACCGCGCGGTGCTCGATCTGCACGCCCTTGGGGCGGCCGGTGCTGCCCGAGGTGTAGATGACGTAGGCCAGGGAGTCCGGCTCCGGGCCGGCGTCGCGCTCCTCGCCCTGCGTGCGCGCGGGCGTCGCCGGCGCGTCCCCGAAGGTGACGAGCTCGGTGCCGGGCGGGACCAGCGCGGCGAGCCGCTCGCGCAGGTGCCGCTGGGTGAGGACGATCCGGGTGCCGCTGTCCTCGACCATGTGGCGGAGCCGGTCCTGCGGGTACTCGGGCGAGAGCGGCAGGTAGCCGGCCCCGGCGTACAGGACGCCCCAGACCCCGACGACCAGGTCGACGGAGGGGTCGAGGTACAGACCGACGCAGCCGTCCGCCCCGGCGCCGAGCGCGCGGAGCCTCGCGGCCGTCCGACGGGCCTGCTCGGAGAGCTCGCGGAAGGAGAGGTGGGGCAGGGAGCGGTCGGGCGAGGAGCGCTCGCCGAGGGAGAGGTCGCGCCCCTCGCCGACCACCGCGGCGGCGGTGGGGCGGGTTCGCACCTGCCGGTCGAGCAGGTCCGTGAGCGCGGTGCCGGCGGGGGCCCGGCGGGCGTGCGGGACGGAGACGGAGGCGGACCGGGTGGGGTGGGCGTTGTGCATGGGAGGAGCCTTCGGTGCGTGGACGTGCGGACCCCGGCGGCCTGGTCGCCAGGAGCGCCGGGTACGGACTCCACCGTCGGCCGCCCGTCGTCCCGGCCGCATGAGGCCGCGGTCCGGATCCCGGCCGGGCTCGTCCCGGTCGCGGGGACGCCCTGGCGGCGGGCATTCGTGCGTTCACGATCACGTAACCGGCCGGAAGCGCGCCCTCGATAGCGTCGGTCCCATGACGGCATCACGCACTCGCCCCGAACGGCTCTGGCACCGGCCCTTCCGCAGGTGCGTCGCGGCGCCCGCCGGCCAGACCGCCCGACCGCCCGCGCCCGGCGGCGGTCAGCACCGGCCGGCCCGCTCGCATCCGGCTCCGTCCCGCCCGGACACCCGGGGCGCGGAGGCGGTGTCCCGGCTGTCCCTGCCGGACGGGACCGAGCTGCTGCTGCGCCCCGCCGGGCCGGCCGACAAGGCCGCGGCGCTGGCGATGCACGGCCGCTGCTCCCCCGCCGCGCTGCGGCTGCGCTACCACGGTCCGGTCCGCGACGCCGACCGCTACCTGGACCACCTGCTGGACGCCCGGCACGGCCGCAGCCTGGCGGTGAGCGCCCCCGACGGGCGGCTGCTCGCCCTGGGGCACCTGATGTGGGACGACGGCGAGGCGGAGCTCGCCGTGCTGGTCGAGGACGCCTGGCAGCGGCACGGACTGGGGGTGGCACTGCTGCGGCGGCTGACCGCGCTGGCCCGGGCGGCCGGGATCGGGACGGTGTACGCGGTGACCCACGCCGCCAACTCCGGGCTGATCGCCGCGATGCGCCGCCTCCCGGCGCCGCTGGACTTCCGCGCCGAGGACGGCACCCTGGTGATCACCGCCACGCTTGCCGCCGGGACCGCCCCCGCACCGGCCCTCGCTCCGGGCTGCTGATCATTTCTTCACCACATCCTTACCGGACGTCCCGGGAACCCGGAGACCGCCGGGGAGCGTCTCCCGGGAAACGGGGGCCGCTCCGTACACCGCCCTTGTTGACGGCATGTCAGGCCGGCCCGCGGTCGCGTCGCGCCAGGCGGCGCGGGGTCCGGATCGTCCGGTCGGGCGACGGAGTCGGTAGGCTGACCCCGTCCCCGCCGCCCGACGGCCCGTTATCCGGCCACGGGCGGTGCCGCAGCAAGGAGGAACCACTGAGCATGGCAGGCACCGAATCGGAGCCCACAGGCGCACGCGACGCCTCGCTGCCGGCCCGCGCCAAGATCGCGGTCACGGCCGGCCGGGTCGCCGCCGCCGTGTCGCGCAAGGCCGGACGCGGAAGCGGCTCGGTGATCGGCGGCAAGGTCGCCCTCAGGCTCGACCCCGATCTGCTCGCCACCCTCGCCGACCACCTCGACGTCGTCCTGGTCAGCGCGACCAACGGCAAGACCACCACCACCCGCCTGATCGCCGAGGCGCTGCGCGCCGCCGGCCCGGTGGTCTCCAACGCCCTGGGCGCCAACATGCCGGCCGGCATCACCTCCGCCCTGGCCGGCGGCAGCGACGCCCGCTTCGGCGTCATCGAGGTCGACGAGAAGTACCTGGCGACGGTCGCCCGCGACACCCGCCCCAAGGCGATCGCCCTGCTCAACCTCTCCCGCGACCAGCTCGACCGCGCCGCCGAGACCCGCATGATGGCGGAGAAGTGGCGCGAGGGCCTCCAGGACACCGAGGCCGTGGTCATCGCCAACGCCGACGACCCGCTGGTGACCTGGGCCGCCTCCTCCTGCAAGAAGGTGGTCTGGGTGGCGGCCGGACAGGCCTGGAAGGAGGACGCCTGGTCCTGCCCCGCGTGCGGCGGTGTGATGCAGCGCCCCGGCGACGACTGGTTCTGCCAGGACTGCGGCTTCCGGCGCCCCAACCCGCACTGGGCGCTCCAGGGCACCCACGTGATCGACCCGCAGCGCGGCGCCTGGCCGATCCAGCTGCAGCTGCCCGGCCGCGCCAACCTGGCCAACGCCACCAGCTCGGCCGCCGTCGCCGCCGTGTTCGGCGTCGCCCCGCAGGTGGCCCTGGAGCGGATGCGCTCGGTGACCGCCGTGGCCGGCCGCTACGACGTGGTGCAGTACCAGGGCCGGGACATAAGGCTGCTGCTGGCGAAGAACCCGGCCGGCTGGCTGGAGACCTTCTCGCTGATCGACGGCCCGCCGGCCCCGGTGATCCTCTCCGTCAACGCCCTCGACGCCGACGGCACCGACACCTCCTGGCTGTGGGACGTCGACTACGAGCGCCTGGCCGGCCACCCGATCTTCGTGATGGGCCAGCGCAAGCTGGACCTGGCCGTCCGTCTGGAGGTCGCCGGGCTGCAGTTCCACGTGGTGGACACCCTGGAGCAGGCCGTCCGGATGGCCCCGCCCGGCCGGATCGAGGCGATCGCCAACTACACCGCCTTCCAGCAGCTGCGGAAGGTCGTGGCCGGCTGATGCCGCGCCCGCACACCAGTCTTTTCGTGACGGAAGGCCTTCGAGGATGAGTGAGAGCAGCCTGCGCGTGGTCTGGGTCTACCCGGACCTGCTCAGCACCTACGGCGACCGGGGCAACGCCCTGGTCGTGGAGCGCCGGGCCCGCCAGCGCCATCTCAACGTGACCCGGATCGACGTCCGCTCCGACCAGGCGATCCCCACCAGCGGGGACATCTACCTGATCGGCGGCGGCGAGGACCGCCCCCAGCGCCTGGCCGCCGAGCGGCTGCGCGCCGACAGCGGCCTGGTGCGGGCCGCCGAGAACGGCGCGATCATCTTCGGCGTCTGCGCCGGCTTCCAGATCATGGGCCGCGAGTTCATCAACGACCTCGGCGAGCGCGAGCCGGGCCTCGGCCTGCTCGACGTCTGGACCACGCGCGGCGACGGCGCCCGCTGCGTCGGCGACGTGCTGGCCGACGTGGACCCGCGGCTCGGCCTGCCGCAGCTGACCGGGTTCGAGAACCACCAGGGCATCACCCACCTCGGCCAGGGCGTCCAGCCGTTCGCGACCGTCAGCGTCGGCCGGGGCAACGGCACCGGTGACGGCACCGAGGGCGCCTGGCGGGACACCGTCTTCGGCACCTACCTGCACGGCCCGGTGCTGGCCCGCAACCCCGCCGTGGCCGACATGCTGATCAAGCTGGCGCTGGACGTCAACGCCCTGCCGCCGGCCGACACCACCTGGTACGACGCGCTGCGCGCCGAGCGCATCGCCGCCACGACGCGCCCCGCCTAGGACGTCCGTACGCCCCGCCCGGGTGCCCGCGATGCGGTCACCCGGCCCGCGGGCGGCCCCGGACGTACGACAATGGGGCTGCCGGCTGCACACCCTCCTCGGCAGCAGGCTGCAATTCCGCGCGGGGGCGCCGAAGGCGCCGCTCCCGCGTCGGCTCCTGCCCGGCCGGACCAGGGGCCGTATGCTCGACTGCACGGCCGTTTTCGGACGTTCTGTCCGGATCGGCCGGTCCGACATCCCACGGCCACCTCCCCGCCACCTCGGCGTGGGTGCGCCTCGGTACGGTGTCGGCTCGTCGCCCAGCCTGTAGTCCGGCCGTTCCTCGGTTCTGCTCGGGAGTTGCAAAGCTAATGCGTATCGGAGTGCTGACCAGCGGCGGTGACTGCCCCGGCCTGAACGCGGTGATCCGTTCCGTGGTCCACCGGGGGGTGGTCGACCACGGCGACGAGATCATCGGGTTCGAGGACGGCTGGCGCGGTTTCCTGGAGGGCCACCACCGCCCCCTGACCCTGGACTCGGTGAGCGGCATCCTGGCCCAGGGCGGCACCATCCTCGGTTCCTCCCGGGTGCAGCCGAGCCACCTGCGCGACGGCGTCGAACGGGCCAAGCGGTACTGCTCCGACCTCGGCCTGGACGCGGTGATCCCGATCGGCGGCGAGGGCACCCTGAAGGCCGCCAAGCTGATGAGCGACGCGGGCCTGCCGATCGTCGGCGTGCCGAAGACCATCGACAACGACATCGCCGCCACCGACGTGACCTTCGGCTTCGACACCGCCGTCTCGGTCGCCACCGAGGCCCTGGACCGCCTGAAGACCACCGCCGAGTCCCACCAGCGGGTCATGGTCGTCGAGGTCATGGGCCGGCACACCGGCTGGATCGCGCTGAACGCGGGCATGGCGGCCGGCGCGCACGCCATCGTCGTCCCGGAGCGCCCGTTCCACATCGAGAAGCTCACCGCCGTCGTCCGCGAACGCTTCGACCGCCAGAAGAAGTTCGCCATCGTGGTCTGCGCCGAGGGTGCCAAGCCCGAGCCCGGCACCATGCACTGGGAGGAGGGCACCAAGGACATCTACGGCCACGAGCGCTTCACCGGCATCGCCACCCAGCTCTCCCGCGAGCTGGAACACCGCCTCGGCAAGGAGGCCCGTCCGGTGATCCTCGGCCACACCCAGCGCGGCGGCACCCCGACCGCCTACGACCGGGTGCTGGCCACCCGCTTCGGCTGGCACGCCGTCGAGGCCGTGCACAAGGGCGCCTTCGGGCACATCACCGCGCTGCAGGGCACCGACATCAACCTGGTGCCGCTGGCCGAGGCGGTCGCCGAGCTGAAGACCGTCCCGCAGGAGCGTTACGTGGAGGCCGAGACGGTCATCTGACCGTCCGCGCACCGCACTTGGGCCCCTGGACCGCTCCGCCGGTCCGGGGGCCCGGGTGCGTCCGGCGCGGCGTCGGCCCGGCGCCCCCTCTCCGAGCGGGTCACCGACCCGGCTCACCGACCCGGCTCACCGACCCGCGAGGACCCGGCGCAGCCAGCGGGTGCGGGCATCGCGGGCGTCGCGGCTGAGCGCCGCACCGGGGGCGACCGTGTCGAAGCCGTGGAACGCGCCGGGCCAGACGTGCAGTTCGGCGTCGCCGCCCGCCCGCCAGAGGGCGTCGGCGTAGCCGACGGCTTCGTCGCGGAAGGTCTCGGCCGATCCGACCTCGATGTAGGCCGGAGGCAGCTCCGTCAGGTCGGTGGCCCGGGCGGGGGCCGCGTACGGCGGCAGGTCCGGGGCCCCGCACCGGTCGCCGAGCAGGGCCCGCCAGGCCGTCGCGTTGGAGGTGCGGTCCCAGGTGTCGTGGCCGGCCAACTGGTGGGCGGAGAAGGTGTCGTTGCGGTCGTCGAGCATCGGGCTCAGCAGCAGCTGCCCGATCGGCACCGGGCCTCCGCGGTCACGGGTCAGCAGCGCGAGCGCCGCGGCGAGCCCGCCGCCCGCGCTCTTGCCGCCGATCACGGTCCGTCCGGCGTCCAGGCCCAGCCGGTCGGCGTGCTCGGCCACCCACAGCAGCCCGGCGTAGCAGTCCTCCACCGCCGCCGGGTAGGGCGCGCCCGGGGCGAGCCGGTACTCGACGGAGACGACGGCCAGCCGCAGCGGCTCGGCCGTCTCCCGCAGCAGCCGGGGCAGCACCGACCACGCGTTGCCCGAGACCATCCCGCCGCCGTGCAGGTAGTAGAGGACGGGCAGCGGCCCCCGGGGCCCGGCGGGCCTCGCGCTGACCAGCCGTACCGGCGGGGTCGATCCGGTGGCCGGCGTGAGCAGTTCGCACACCTCGAAGCGTCCGCCGTCCCGCAGTTCCTCGACCCCGGGCCGGGGGCGCGTCCGGGCGTCCCGTGCCTGCCACGCCGGGAGGTCCTCGGGGGTGAGGGGCGCCCCGGCCCGGTCGGTGAGGGCCGCGAGCGCGCCGGCCAGCTCCCGGTCCACCGGCGGCGGTGGCGCACCCGTTCCAGCCCCGGCCCCGGAACCACCGCGCATGACGTCTCCCCCCGCGCCGTGGGGTGCCCGGCGGCACCCCGACCGGCCCCAGCTTGCCAGCCGCTGCCGAGGGCGGGGCGTTCGGCCCCGCGCTCGGAGCCGCGGCGCGGCCGCTCGCGCCGCGGCCCTCACCCGGCGCGGAGGTCCTCGCCGCCGGGCGGGGCGGGGGTGAGGACGCGCGCGATGAGCAGCGCGACGTCGTCCTGGGTGTCGGGCCGCCGGAGCGCGCCGAGCAGCAGGTCGCAGGTGTCCTCCAGCGGTCGGCGGGGGCCGGCGACGAGGTCGACGAGCGTTTGCAACCGCTGGTCGATGTCCTGGTCGCGGACCTCGATCAGGCCGTCGGTGTAGAGGATGAGGTCGTCGCCGGGGCGCAGGTCGAGGTCGTGACCGGGGAAGGGCAGGCCGCCGACGCCCAGCGGTGGGCCGGGCTCCAGGGGGACGGCGCGCGGGTTGTGGCCGGGGCGGACGAGGACCGGCGGAGGGTGTCCGGCGCCGGCGAGGCGGCAGTGCCGGGCGGCCGGGTCGCAGAGGGCGATCAGGCAGGTGGCCATGGTGTCGCCGAGGTCGTGGGCGGTCTCGTCGAGGTGGGTGAGGAGTGCGGCCGGGTCGGGGTCGAGCCGGGCCAGGGCGCGGGTGGCGGTGCGCAACTGGCCCATGGTGGCGGCGGCGTTGATGCCGGAGCCCATGACGTCCCCGACGACGAGGGCGGTGCGGCCGTCCGGCAGGGGGATGACGTCGAACCAGTCCCCGCCGGTCTCGTCGGCGGCGCCGGCGGGCTGGTAGCGGTGGGCGATGGCCAGTCCTGGTGCCTGCGGCGAGTGCTGGGGCGGGAGGAGGTGGCGCTGCAGGGCGACGGTGGCCCGGCGCTGGTGCTGGTACCAGCGGGCGTTGTCGATGGCGATCGCGGCCCGGGCGGCGAGTTCGGTGGCGAGCAGGAGGTCGTCGCGGTCGAAGGGGGCGGGGTTGCGGTTGCGTTTGAGGTCGAGCACGCCGAGGACGCGGCCCCGGGCGATCAGCGGCACCGCGAGGTAGGAGTGGACGCCGGCGTCCCGGAGCAGGCGCGCCGCGTGGTCGTCGCGGGCGATCCGCCGCAGGTCCTCCGGCCGGATGCGGGGGACGAGCACCGGGCGGGCGGTGGCGGCCTGGGTGACGAGTCGCTGCGGGTGGTAGCGGGTGACCTCTCCGACGGGGTCGGCGGCCTCGGCGGCGGGCGTCGGGTGGGCGGTCTTGACGGCCATGGCCCGGAACCGTGCGGACCCGCCGTCGCCGCTCTTCGCCGCCCCGCCGGGCAGCACGGAGTCCAGCAGGTCGATGGCGGCGATGTCGGCGACCTCCGGCACGGTGACGTCGGCGAGTTCGCGGGCGGTGGTCGCGAGGTCGAGGGTCGTGCCGACCCTGATGGAGGCGTCGGCGATCAGCGCCAGGCGTCGCCGGGCGCGGGCGGCGGCCAGGGCCGCCTGGTGCTGTTCGGTGACGTCGACGACCGAGATCGCCAGCCCGATCACCCGGTGGGCCTGGTCCTCCAGCCGGTAGAAGGAGGAGGTCCAGGCGTGCTCGCGGTCGCCGTCGTGCGGCACCCGGCCGGTGGTGAACTCCTCCAGCACCGGTTGCCCGGTGGCCAGGACCTGCCGCATCCGCTCCTCGATCGCGGCGACGTCGAGGTGGGGCAGCACCTCGTGGGGTGTGCGGCCCAGGTGGTCGGCCGCCGGCACCCCGTTGATCCGTTCCAGGGTGCGGTTGACCAATACGTAGCGCAGGCCGGGGTCGAGGACGGCCAGCCCGAGCGGCGCCTGCTCGACCAGGCGCGCCGACAGGGCGAGGTCCCGTTCCACCCGGCGCAGCGTCTCGCGGGCCGAGGCGATGCCGAGGGCGTACCAGTTGCCGGAGGAGGCCTGGAGCCGCATGTTGCGGAACTCCGTCAGCACGGTGTGCCCGTCCTTGTGGCGGACGGGGAACGCTCCGGCCCAGGTGCCCTCCCCCGCCATGACCCGGGTGAACGCCTCCAGCACCGGTTGGCGCCGGTCGGGGTCGGTGAGCAGGTCGGCCGCGTAGCGACCGAGGGCCTCCTCGCAGGAGTAGCCGAAGAGCTCCTCGGCCGGGGGGCTCCACAGCGCGATCCGGCCGTCCTCGTCGAGGACGACGGCCGCGACGCCGAGGACGTCCAGCAGACCGCTCGCGGCCAGGGCGACGTCCGACGGTCCCAGTCGGTGCGGCACCGGCACCACCTCCTCGCCTGCACGGCGATGCTCGCACGTCGCCGCACTCCATCATCTGCCCAACGGCGGGACTCGCACGCGCCCGACCGCGGAGCCGTGGCCGGGGGCCGGTCAGTCGCGGGCGAGCGCGGAGAGGGTCCGGCGACGGGGGAGGATCCGGGCGGCGAGGGCGAAGAGGCGGTTGGCGGCGCCGGGGACGGCCGTGGGCCGGTCGCCCCGGCGCAGCGCGCGCAGCGCGGCGGTGACGACCTGGTCGGGGGTGTGCACGAGTGCGGCGGGGGCGTCCCGGTGGGGCTGGGAGTCGGTGGCGGTCATGCCCGGGCAGACGGCCAGGACGCGGATGCCGGACGTGCGGTGCGCCGCCCAGAGCGCCTCGGTGAGGCTGGTGGTGTAGGCCTTGGTGGCGCTGTAGACGGCGAGGTCCGGCTTCGGCGCGTAGGCCAGGGTGGAGGAGACGTTCAGCAGGGCGTCGCCCGGGCGGGCCCGGGCGAGGAAGGCGTGCGACAGGGCGGTCAGCGCGTGGCAGTTCAGCTGCAGCATCTCCTGCGCACGCTCGAGCGGCGTGGTGGTGAACGGGCCGGTGGCGGCGGTTCCGGCGTTGTTGACCAGCAGGTGGACGCGGGTGCCGGCGATCAGTTCCGCGGTGCGGCGGACGCCGTCGCCGGTGGCGAGGTCGGCGGCGAGGTGCTCGTGACCGGGACCGAGCCGTGCGGTGAGCGTGCGCAGCCGGTCGGGGTCGCGGGCGACGGCGATCACCCGGTAGCCGTCCTGGGCGAGGCGTCGGGCGAAGGCGCGGCCGATGCCGGCGCCGGCCCCGGTGACCAGCGCCGTGGGGCGCTGGTCGGCGGGTGGGATGGTCATGGGGCTGCTCCCGTTGCGGTCGGGCGGTGCCGGGTGGGCGGGGCGGTCAGTCCTGGGCGGGTCGGGTGGCGGGCTGGAAGCGGAAGGACACGGCCTCCATGAGCGGCTTGCGCCTGGTCTTCTGGACGGCGGCGATCCGCCACCGGCCGTCGGCCTCGCGGACCAGGGTGTAGGTGGCGAGCTTGCCGGGCCGGCCGGGCTTGGCGCCGTTCCTGCGGACGTCGCCGCGGGTCACCGCCACCGCGGTGTCGGGGCCGTGGAAGCGCAGGTCGACCAGGTCGAGGTCGAGGCTGGTGCCCTTGAGGAAGCTGTCGAACAGTGCCTGGTGGGCGCGGCCGATCTCGGCTCCGCCGCGGTAGAGGGTGCCGACGTAGGTGATGTCGGTGGCGTCGGCGGTGAAGCAGGCCCCGTACGCGGAGCCGTCGCCGGCCGCCCAGGCGGCGGCGCTGCGCCGCAGCAGCGCCTCGACGGCGGCCGAGTCCTCGAGGCGGTCGGCGGGCGCGGGCTGGTGCGTGGTCATCGATTTCCCCCATGGTAGCTTCGGCGATGGAGATGCTTCTCTCAGGATCTATCTTCTCTGAGGAAGTCTCTTCGCTGAGGAAGAGACTAGGAAGTGGGAGTGCCCGTGTCAACCCATGCCGCCCCGCCCGGGGCGAGTGAGACCTACCGCCGCTACCTGAGCGCCGTGATGCTCCACGGCCACGCCAGCGCCAAGGCGTGCGAACTGGGCGCGACCGACCTGTACGCGCTGAACGTGCTGGAGCTCGGCGGCCCGATGACGCCGGGCGAGCTGGGTGCGCGGACCGGCCTGACCACCGGCCCCACCACCCGGCTGATCGACCGCCTGGAGGCGGCCGGCTACGTGCGGCGCACCCCGTCCCCGGACGACCGGCGCAAGGTGATCGTGGAGCCCGTCGGCAGACCCGCCGCCCTCGACGAGGCGATGGCTCCCGCCCGGCAGCGGATCGGCGAACTCCTCGCCGGCTACTCACCCGAGCAACGGGAGGTCCTCTTCGACTACTTCGCTCGCGCCGCCGATGCCTACCAGGCCGCCGTCGAGGAGCTGCGCGAGTCCTCCACCGGCTGACGGCGCCCGCAACATCCGGACATGTCCCGCACCCCGGCCCCCAGGGCCGGGGTGTTTCGCATGGGCAGGGGCGCCCACCATCGGCGCCCCGCCGCACGGGCCGCGACCGGCGGGCATAACGAGACGGTTTCGAAACCGCCCGGAAGGTCAACCTGACCTTGACTCAGGCCTGCACTGAGCGTTTCCCTTTGCTCCGTCGCGTTTGATTGCGATGCTTTCTGAGCGATTCTGTTGCTACTGGCTGATCGGCCCCCACCCCCAGGAGCCCCACCATGCACCTCTCCCCCCGCGGCCGCCTGGCCCCGCTCGCCGCGCTGAGCCTGGCCGCCGCCTTCGGCCTGACGGCCTGTTCGACCGGACAGACCTCCTCCTCCGGCGCCGACGCGCCGGTGGCCCCGGTGTCCGGCAAGGTCTCCATCACCTACCTGCAGAAGCAGGGCGACCAGCAGTACTTCGTCGACGAGGCCGCGGGCGCCAAGGCCAAGGCCGCTGAGCTGGGCGCCGACCTCAAGGTGGTGAACCTCGGCAACGACGCCAACAAGACCGTCGGCGAGGTGCAGGCCGCGATCGCGCAGAAGAGCAACGGGCTGATCATCGTGGTGCCGGACCCGGCCGTCGGCCCCCAGGTGGTGCAGACCGCCCGGGACGCCAAGGCCGCCCTGCTCACCTCCGACGACCAGGTCTGCGCGAGCGGCCCCGCCCCGGCGCAGTGCGCCCCGGGCGACCTGGTGCCCCGGATCGGCTTCTCCGGCCAGCAGATGGGCCAGCAGGTCGGCCAGCGCGCCGCGGAGGAGTTCAAGAAGGCCGGCTGGAACGCCGCCGACACCCGGGTCCTCTCCGCCTGGAAGCAGGACGTCACCGTCTGCGGTGACCGGGTCAAGGCCGCCAAGGCCGCCTTCGACCAGGCCGTTCCGGGCGTGCAGGCCATCGACGTGGCCACCGACAACACCCCGACCGGCGCGCAGGACAAGGTGGCCGCCACCATCACCGCCAACCCCGGCGTCAAGCACTGGGTGGCGTGGGGCTGCAACGACGAGAACGTCCAGGGCGCCGTCACCGCCCTCCAGAACGCCGGGATCAGCCCCGACGACATCGACGGCGTCGGCCTGGGCGCCTACCTGGCGTGCAAGGACTGGGCCTCCGGCAAGCCCTCCGGCATGAAGGCCGCCCTGTTCATCAACGGCAAGGACGTCGGCGCCCTGTCGGTCCAGACGATGTACGACAAGCTCAAGAACGGCAAGGACTTCCCCAAGGAGGCCTTCGCCCCGACCAAGATGGTCGACGCCGCGACGTGGCAGTCCGCGGGCGTGTCCTGCAGCTGACGCCGCACCCGGCGCCGCGTCGAGCCGGTGGTGCGGGTGGGTCGCCGAGGCTCCCGCCGCACCGCCGCCGACCCGGAAGGCGGTTTCCTGCCGCCCGCACCCGCACCGCCCGCGCCTGCACCCGTGCCGCCGCGCCTCCCGCCACCGCACACCCGCGCCCGCACCGCGTGCCACCGCACCGCGTGCCACCGCACCGCGTGCCACCGCACCGCGTGCCACCGCACCGCCCGCGCCCGCACCGCCCGCCACCGCACCGCCAACGAGGCCCCGATGACCCCACCTGAATCCTCGCCCCACCCACCACCGGGCGGCTCCGCCGGCCTCCACGCCCAGGCGGTGTCCAAGCGCTTCGGCGCCGTCCAGGCGCTGACGGACGTCACCCTCGACTTCCCGCCCGGGCAGGTCACCGCCCTGATGGGCGAGAACGGCGCCGGCAAGTCCACCCTGCTGCGGATCCTCACCGGCGACCACCGCCCCACCGCGGGACGCGTCCTGCTGGACGGTCGGGAGCTCGACCTCCACTCGCCGCAGGACGCCCGCCGCGCCGGGATCCGGATCATCCCGCAGGAACCCGAGATCATCCCGCACGTACCGGTCGCCGAGAACGTGTACGCCGGTGCGCTGCCCCGCACCCGGCTGCGCCGCCTGGACCGCGCCGGGCTGCGCCGCCGGATCGTCGGCGACCTCCACCGCCTCGGCTTCGACAAGGTCCTCGACCCCGACCTCCTCGGATCCGAACTCACCGCTGCCCAGCGCCAGTTGGTCGAGATCATGCGGGCGCTGACCGGCGCCGTCCCGCCCCGCGCGATCGCCTTCGACGAACCCACCTCCTCGCTCTCCGAACACGAGGTCGAGGCCCTGTTCGCGCTGATCGGCCGCCTGCGCGACGAGGGCATCGCGATCGTCTACGTCTCCCACCGGATGAAGGAGATCTTCCGGCTCGCCGACCGCATCGCCGTCCTGCGCGACGGCCGGGTGGCCGGTGTGGTCGAGGCCTCCGCCACCGACGAGGCCGAGCTCGTCCGGCTGATGGTCGGCCGCGACCTGTCCTCGCTGTTCGTCCGCCAGCAGGTCGCCACCGACCGCGTCGTGCTGGACGTCAAGGGCGTCACCACCGACGACGTGCACGACGTCAGCCTGCGGGTGCGGGCCGGCGAGGTGGTCGCCCTGGCCGGCCTGATCGGTGCCGGACGCTCCGAACTCGCCCTCGCCCTCGCCGGCGACGTCCCGATCCGCTCCGGCACGGTGTCCCTCAACGGCGAGGTGCTGCGGCTGCGGAACCCCCGCGACGCCATCGCCGCCGGCATCGGCCTGGCCCCCGAGGAGCGCAAGTCCCAGGCGCTGTTCCTCCAGCGCACGATCCGCGACAACACCTCGCTGGTCAGCCTGCGCCGGCTCAGCCGGTGGCGGTTCGTCAGGCGCCGCCAGGAGAAGGACCTCGCCCAGGAGTACGCCGACCGGCTGCGGGTCCGCGCGCCCTCTGTCGAGGCGGAGGTCCGCACGCTGTCCGGCGGCAACCAGCAGAAGGTCGTCCTCGCCCGCTGGCTCGCCCGCCGGCCGGACCTGCTCATCCTGGACGAACCCACCCGCGGCGTCGACATCGGCGCCAAGGCCGAGATCTACCAGATCATCGCCGACCTCGCCCGCGAGGGCACCGCCGTGCTGGTCATCTCCTCCGAACTGCCCGAAGTGCTCGGCCTGGCCGACCGGGTCGTGGTGATGCAGAACGGCCGCACCACCGGCGAGCTCCCCCGCGAACGGGCGACGGAAGAGGCCGTCCTCGCCCTCGCCATGGCCGACGACCTCGCCCAACCCGTACCTGCCCAGACCGGAGAGACCCAATGAACGAGCGAAGCGAGCGAAGCGTCGAGAGGCGCGCGTGGGCCTGTGCCCCCGCCCGGCACGGCGAGGTGGACGCATGACCACCGCCACTCCCCCGACCGCGCCGGTGCCGGACACCGCGGCCCTGCCCGCCCGCTCCGGTGGCCCGCGTGCGCTGCTCGCCGCGATCGGCGGCCAGAACCTCAGCCTGATCGGCGCCCTCGTCGCCGTCACCGCGCTGTTCGGCTGGCTCAACCCGAACTTCGTCGGCTGGGACAACATCCAGGTCATCGCCGAGGCCGTCACCATCTCCGGACTGCTGGCCGTGGTCCAGACCGTGGTGATCATCTGCGGCGGCCTCGACATCTCGGTCGGCTCCCAGGCCGGCCTGGCCTCCGTCACCAGCGCCATGGTCTTCACCTCCACCGGCGCCAACCCGTACCTCGGCATCGGCGCGGCCCTCGCCATCGGTGCCGGCATCGGCCTGTTCAACGGCGTCGTGATCGTCTACGGGCGGGTCAACCCGACCATCGCCACCCTGGCCGGACTCGCCGCCTACAAGGGCGTCGCCCAGCTCGTCTCGGACGGCCGGGCCCAGGGCTACGTGCTCAACGACCCGGTCTTCGTCTTCCTCAGCCGGGGCAAGATCGCCGGACTGCCCACCATGGTCTGGCTGCTGATCCTCACCGCCGCCGCCGTGCACGTGCTGCTCACCTACACCGACATCGGCCGCAACGTGTACGCGATCGGCGGCAACGACACCGCCGCCCGCCTGGCCGGCATCAACCTCAACAAGTACCTGATCGCCGCCTACGCCCTCTCCGGTGCCGTCGCCGCCCTCGCGGGCGTGCTGCTCACCGCCCGCACCGGCAGCGGCCAGCCCGTCTCCGGCAGCGAGGGCCTGGAACTGCAGTCGATCACCGCGGCCGCCCTCGGCGGCTGCGCCCTGAAGGGCGGCAAGGGCGGCATCGGCGGCACCCTGCTCGCCGTCGCGCTGCTCGGCGCGCTGCAGAACGGCCTCACCGTCCAGGGCATCAACGCCTTCTGGCAGAACGTCGCCCAGGGCACCCTGCTGGTCGCCGCCGTGGTCATCCAGCAGCGCCGCAACCGGGAACGCGCGGTCGGCCTGCCCGCCTGATCCCACGGGTTCCCGCGCGGCGGGAACCCCCCTGCCGCGGCCCGCCGGTGCCGCGGGCGGCCCGCCCGCTGGGGCGACCGCCCGCGGCGCCGGCGGCCCCGTTCCCCGTGCCCGGCACCGGTCACGGGCGGCGCACCCGCCCTGGGATAATGGGCGGCGCAGGACCCGGCCGTGTTCCCGGCGCCGACGAGAACGCACAAGCCGCACGTGCTCGTTCGATCGAAAGGTCATCCGTGGCTGACCAGACCTTGCTCGCCGCCCAGCGCCAGGCGCTGATCCTGGAGGCGATCCGCCGGACCGGCGCGATCCGGGTCGCCGAACTGGTCGAGCAGTTCGGCGTGTCCGACATGACCATCCGCCGGGACCTCGACGCCCTGGTCCGCCAGGGCGCCGTGGAGAAGGTCCACGGCGGCGCGGTGGCGACCGGGTCGGCGAGCACCTTCGAACCCGGCTTCGACGCCAAGTCCGGGCTGGAGGAGGGCACCAAGGCCGCGCTCGCGGACGCCGCGGTCAAGCTGGTGGAGCCGGGCAGCGTGGTGGCGCTCTCGGGCGGGACGACGACCTACGCCGTCGCCGCCAGGCTGCTGGAGGTCCCGGAGCTGACGGTGGTGACCAACTCGCTGCGCATCGCGGACCTGCTGTGGGCGGCCGGGAGCGACGGGAGGGAGACCGCCCCGTCGCTGCTGCTGACCGGTGGATCGCCCACCCGCTCGGCGGCCCTGGTCGGGGCGCTCGCCGACCAGACGATCCGGTCGCTGCACGTGGACCTGCTGATCCTGGGTGTGCACGGGGTGAGCGAGCAGGCCGGCCTCACCACGCCCAACCTCGCCGAGGCGCAGACCAACCGGGCTCTGATCGCCTCGGCACGCCGCACCGTGGTGGTCGCGGACCACACCAAGTGGGGCGTGGTCGGGCTGAGCAGCTTCGCGAACCTGACGGAGGTCGACTGCTTCGTCACCGACGACGCCCTGCCGGCGACCGCGCGCGAGGTGCTCGCCGAGTCCGTCGGCGAACTCGTCGTCGTCCCGGCGGGCGGCTGAGCGGGCACCCGGACGACCGGCCGAGCGATCGCCCGGGCGACAGGCTGGGCGGGCACCTGAGCGGACGGTCGTCCGGGCGTCCGTACGGACGGTTGTACGGGCGGCCGGGCGGCGCCCGGTCAGGCCACCCGCCGGGCTCCCGTCGAGGGGACGGCGGTGAAGACCACCGGCGGGCGGTGACCCGCCGAGCCGAAGGCCGATCGCACCGCCTCCGCGACCGGTTCCGCGTCCGCCTCCGCGACCAGGGCGACGACCGACCCGCCGAAGCCGCCGCCGGTCATCCGCGCGCCCAGTGCCCCGGCGGCGACGGCGGCCTCGACCGCCAGGTCGGTCTCCGCGCAGGAGACCCGGAAGTCGTCGCGCAGCGACGCGTGTCCGGCCGTCAGGATCGGGCCCAGCGCGGCCGTCGCGCCGTGCTCCAGCCGCTCCACGGTCTCGGTGACGCGTTCGTTCTCGGTCACCACGTGCCGGACCAGCGAGCGGAGTTCGCCGGGCAGCCGGCCCAGCGCCGGGTCCAGGTCGGCGACCGCGAGGTCGCGCAGCGCGGGGAGGCCGAGCAGCTCGGCGGCGCGCTCGCAGCCGGCCCGCAGGGCCGCGTAGGCGCCGTCGCCGAGGTCGTGCTTGACCCTGGTGTCGATGACCAGCAGTCGCAGTCCCGCCGCCTCGAGGTCGAACGGCACGTGCCGCTGCTCCAGCGTCCGGGTGTCCAGGAACAGCGCGGTGCCGGCCGTGCAGCAGGCGGAGGCCATCTGGTCCATCACGCCGCAGGGCACGCCGACGAAGGCGTTCTCGGCCCGCTGGGCGACCAGGGCGAGCTGCGGGCCGGTCAGGCCGAGGCCGTGGAGGTCGTTCAGGGCCGCGGCCGTCGCGCACTCCAGGGCGGCCGAGGAGGAGAGGCCGGCCCCGGTCGGCACGTCGCTGTCGATGAACAGGTCGGCCCCGCCGACGGGGTGCCCCGCCTCGGCGAGCGCCCAGAACACGCCCGCCGGGTAGGCGGCCCAGCCGGCCACCACGCCCGGGGCCAGGCCGTCGAGGGCGAGGTCGGTGACCCTGCCGTCGCCCTGGGCGCTGTAGAGCCGCAGCCGCCGGTCCGCCCGGCCGCGGGCGGTGACCCGGGTGGTGTGCGGGAGGGCGATGGGCAGGACGAAGCCGTCGTTGTAGTCGGTGTGCTCGCCGATCAGGTTGACCCGGCCGGGGGCGGCCCACGTGCCGCTCGGCCGTGCCCCGTGGACGGCCTCGAAGTCGGTGGCGGCCTCGTCGATCATCGCGTTCAGCTCCATGCCTGGTGCGCGGGTGGGGTCCCCGCCGGCGGTGTCGATCAGCGAGCGGGAGCTCATTCCGACATAATCAAACACGACCACCCTCAGGGTCAATATCCGCGATGACCATGTTCAGTCGGGTCGGCTCGGCGAACCGGGGCGCGCCCCGACCAGCCGGGATGCTTGTTGACAAGCGATCGTCTCTGTTTGAATCTGTTGAAGCTCGAAAACTGCCGGGGCGACGTCCCACGCGTAAGGAGTACAGCGGTGCACAGAACCGCCACCAAGCTGGCCGACGGCCGCGAACTGGTCTACTTCGACCGGGAGCCGGGCGCGCTCCGCGACGTCACCGACGAACGCCCCCTGGAGCCCGCGGCGAGCCTCTCCGAGATCCGGCTCGACCCGGTGCTCGGCGAGTGGGTGACGGTGGCGGCGCACCGCCAGCAGCGCACCTACCACCCGCCGGCCGGCGAGTGCCCGCTGTGCCCCTCCCGCGACGGGCGGCTCAGCGAGATCCCGGCGGCCGACTACGAGGTGGCGGTCTTCGAGAACCGCTTTCCCTCGCTCGCCACCGGCGCCGCCGACCACGTCGCGGAGCGGGACGCGCCCCTGCACACCCTCCGGCCCGGCAACGGCCGCTGCGAGGTGGTCTGCTTCACCTCCGATCACGACGCCTCCTTCGCCGACCTGGACGAGGCCCGGGCCCGACTGGTGCTGGACGCCTGGACGGACCGCACGGCGGAACTCTCCGCCCTGCCCGGCGTCCGGCAGGTGTACTGCTTCGAGAACCGCGGCGCGGAGATCGGGGTCACGCTCGCCCACCCGCACGGTCAGATCTACGCCTTCCCGTTCGTCCCCTCCCGCACCGCCCGGATGATCGCCCGCGCCGAGGCCCACCGGGCCCGCACCGGCCGGAACCTGTTCGAGGACCTCCTCGCCGCCGAACGGGACTCCACCGAGCGGCTGGTGCTCCGGGGCGAGCACTGGACGGCGTTCGTGCCGTTCGCCGCCCGCTGGCCCTACGAGGTCCACCTCTACCCCCACCGGCGGGTCGCCGACCTGACCGCACTCTCGGAGGCCGAACGCGCCGAGTTCCCCGGCCTCTACCTGGACCTGCTGCGCCGCTTCGACGCGCTGTTCCCCGCCCCGCCCGGCGCGGCCCCCAACCGGACCCCGTACATCTCCGCCTGGCACCAGGCGCCGGACACCGGTGGTGGCGAACTCGCCCTCCACCTCGAGCTGTTCACCATCCGAAGGGCGCCCGGCAAGCTCAAGTACCTGGCCGGCGTGGAGTCCGGGCTCGACGCCTTCGTCACCGACGTGAGCCCGGAGCAGGCCGCGGCCCGCCTCCGTTCCGCCGCGACCGGCTGACCCCGGGCGCCCGCCGCGCCCACCGGAGCCCGCGGCGTCGACCTGACCGTCGACGCCGCGGGCTCCGTCAGCATGTCCGCCCCCCTCCTGCGCACCTACGTTCCGGGCTCCCGGTCACGCACGTCCGTCGGGTCCGCGCCCTGGCGTCCGTGCAGCTCCCCGCCGCTAACACCCTTCGTTGATATCCGTCTGATTGCGTTGACTCTTGACTGCCTGTGTTTGATTTGGTTCGCTTTCCAGCGCCCTGCGCAGGGTTCCTGCACCACCGTCCGCAACCCTCCGGACCCAGGAGACACGATGCGCAAGACGTGGGCCGCGTTACTCGCGGCCTCGCTGGCGGCGGCACCCCTCGCCGCCGTCCCCCTCACCGGCACCCCCGCGGCAGCCGCCGAGCCGACCGGCGCCGCACTGGCCCTCACCCCGCCGATGGGCTGGAACGACTGGAACGCGTTCGGCTGCGACGTCGACGAGCAACTGGTCGAGCAGACCGCCGACAAACTGGTCTCGGCCGGCCTGCGCGCCGCGGGCTACCAGTACGTCAACATCGACGACTGCTGGATGGGCAGGGCCCGCGACGCCGCCGGCCGACTCGTCGCCGACCCGGTCAAGTTCCCGCACGGAATCGCGGGCGTGGCCGCCTACGTGCACGCCAAGGGCCTCAAGCTCGGCATCTACGAGAGCGCCGGCACCCTGACCTGTGCGGGATATCCCGGCAGCCTCGGCCACGAGCAGCAGGACGCGGCCTCCTTCGCCTCGTGGGGCGTCGACTACCTGAAGTACGACAACTGCTACAACCAGGGCGTCCCGTCCCAGCAGCGCTACCGCGCCATGGCCGACGCACTGGCGAAGACCGGCCGTCCGATGGTCTACAGCCTCTGCAACTGGGGCCAGGACAGCGTGTGGACGTGGGGCCGCACCGTCGGCCAACTCTGGCGCACCACCGGGGACATCGACCCGTCCTTCGGCCGGATGCTGGACATCTTCCACGCCAACGCCGGACTCGCCGACGCCGCCGGGCCGGGCGGCTGGAACGACCCGGACATGCTGGAGGTCGGCAACGGCATGACGGCGACCGAGGACCGCGCCCACTTCTCGCTCTGGGCGGAGATGGCGGCCCCGCTGATCGCCGGCACCGACCTGCGCAAGGCGAGCGCCGACACCCTCGCCGTCTACGGCAACACCGAGGTCGTCGCCGTCGACCAGGACCGGCTCGGCAAGCAGGGGCGGCCGGTGAGCATGGCCGGCGGCCTGGACGTGCTGGCCAAGCCGCTCGCCGACGGCAGCGTGGCGGTCACGCTGTTCAACGAGAACGCGCAGCCCGCCGTGGTCTCCACCACCGCGGCGGCGGTCGGCCTGCCCAAGGCCAAGGGGTACCTCCTGCGCGACCTCTGGGCGCACACCGACGGTGAGACCGCCGGGGCGATCAGCTCCACCGTGCCCGGCCACGGCGCCGTGATGTACCGGGTCACCCCGACCGACCACCCGGGCGGACAGCACCCGGACCTCGTCCTGCGGACCGAGGTGCCCGACCTCGCCCCCGGCGGTTCGGCCACGGCCACCACGGAACTCGCCAACAACGGCGCCCAGTCGGCGAACGACGTGGTGCTCGGACTGGACGTCCCGGCCGGCTGGACGGTGGCACCCCTGTCGGAGACCCGGGTGGGGCACGTGCCGCCCGGTGGCCGGGCGCAGGCCACCTTCCGGGTGACCGCCCCGGCGGACCTGCCGACGCCGCTCACCCGGGCCACCCTCACCGGCACCGCCACCGCGCACGGACCGGGCGGCCCGCAGAGCGTCACCGCGCCCGCGCCGGTCCTGCTCGCCTCACCCGTGCAGGCGCCGTACCGGGTCTTCACCGACACCACCGCCGTCTTCGGCGCGCAGAACGGGACGTTCGCCATCGACGGCGCGGGCGCCGACCTCTACTACGACGTCGACGAGTACAGCACCGTCTACCGGCCGGGCGCCGAACACGACGGCTCCACCACGGTCGTGAAGCTCACCGCCCAGGCGCCGACCAGCGACTGGGCCAAGGCCGGGATCATGGTCCGCAACGACATCACCAAGCCCGGCGCGTCGGCCGGTTACGTCATCCTGGCCGAGGCGCCCGGCAAGGGCTACGTGCTCCAGTGGGACAGCGACGGCGACGGCAAGCTGGACTCCAACAGCGCTCCGGCGAACCAGGGTTCGGGCTCGGCGAGCTACCCGAGCTGGCTGAAGCTGGTGCGCGAGGGTGCGACGTACACCGGCTACTCCTCCGCCGACGGCACCACCTGGACGAAGGTCGGCCAGGCCGTCCTCCCCGGCGCGGCCGCGCTCCAGGACGTCGGCCTGTTCACCACCTCGCACAGCGCCGGCACCAGCGGCGAGGCCGACTTCACCGGCTTCACCCAGAGCTGAGCGGCCGAACGGCCGAGCGGTTGAGCAGCCGGACGGCTGCGGAGCCGAGGAGCGGAGCGGGGCCCCCGGCCGGGGGGGGGGGGCCCCCCGGGCCCCCCCCGGGCCCCCCCCCACCCCCCCAAACATCCCCCACCCACGCCGCAGGAGCGGGATGGGGGTTACGC
>NZ_JBIDAK010000038.1:56181-70289 GCF_043202455.1 Kitasatospora sp. NPDC048194 | reverse complement strand
GGTCAACGGCACCACGCTGAAGACCTACTCCAACGTGGACGCCGCGGCCGGCTACCAGCAGCGCACCTTCGACCTGTCGGCCTACGCGGGCCAGAGCGTCACCCTGAAGTTCAACGGCGTCGAGGACTCCTCGCTCCAGACGAGCTTCGTGATCGACGACACCTCCATCCAGACCGGCTGACACCGGCCCTCCGCACCACCAGCCACACCGCATCCGCTCCCGAGCGCCCGGCGGCTCCGGCCGCCGGGCGCCGGGCGCTCGCCCGGACCGGCCGGGCCCGGCCCGGCGGCGCCCTATCCTGGCTCGATGATCAAGCCGACAGAGCTGGTGATATTCGACTGCGACGGCGTCCTGGTGGACAGCGAGGTGATCGCCGTCCGGGTGCTGGTGCGGCTGGGGGAGGAGTACGGCTGGCCGCTGACGGGCGCCGAGGCGATCGAGCGGTTCGTCGGGCGGTCGGAGGCCGCCAACAACGCCCTGGTCGCCGAGCGGCTCGGGGCGGAGGTGGCGGCGGTGTGGGGCAAGCGGTTCCGTGAACTCCACGCCGAGGCCGTGGACGCCGAGTTGGCGCCGGTGGACGGCCTGCCGGAGGCGCTCGACGCGATCACCCTGCCCACCTGCGTGGCGTCCAGCGGCACCCACGAGAAGATGCGCCACACGCTGGGCCGCACCGGGCTGTACGAACGGTTCGAGGGCCGGATCTTCAGCGCCACCGAGGTCGGACGCGGCAAGCCCGCGCCCGACCTCTTCCTGCACGCCGCGCGGACGATGGGCGTCGACCCGGCCGCCTGCGTCGTCGTCGAGGACAGCGAGCCGGGTGTGCGGGCCGCCCGCGCCGCCGGGATGCGCGCGCTCGGCTACGCGGGCGGCGTCACGGCCGCGGAGCGGCTGGCCGGGCCGGGCACGGTCGTCTTCGACGACATGCGCGAGCTGCCCGGGCTGCTGGCGGCCCATCGGGGGTAGCCGCCGCCCTCCGGGCGGATGGACCGGCCCCGGCCGGTCGCCCCGGCCCCGGCCCCGGTCGCTCGCCCCGGCCACTGGCCCCGGCCCCCGTGGCGGGCGGCCGGGACCTCGCCGTCAGGCGCCGGGCGAGCGGAGGGTGGCGACGGCGACCTCGAGGAAGTCCCGAACGACGCCCGCCCGGTCGGCGCCCTCCGGTACCGCCAGGCACGTCTCCACGGGCGGCGAGTCGGTGACGGGCAGATAGGCGAGGTCGGGGCGGGAGTAGAAGCCCGTGATGCTGACCGGCACCAGCGCGATGCCCTGCCCCGAGGCGACCAGCTCGAACTTCTCCTCCAGCGAGGAGGTCCGCCGCGTCCGGGCGTCCAGCACCGGCTCACCGTCGAGATCGGCCGAGGTGAGGCTGCGCCGGGCGGCCAGCGGGTGCGTCACGGGCAGGCAGGCGACCTTCGTCTCCCGCCCGATCGGAACGGTGCGCAGCCCCGTGGCGTCGAACGGGCGCCGCAGGAAGCCGATGTGCGCCCGGCCGTCGCGCAGCGGCGCGTCCTGCTCCCACCAGCGCAGGGGTAGCACGTCGACCGCGACCTCCGGGCGGCGCGCCGTGAACGCCCGGATCGCCTCCGAGACGCGCAGGCCGGGGGAGAACGCCACGACCAGCCGCTGCTCGCCCCGCGCGGCCTCCTGCACGCGCTGCAGGGCGGCGTCGACGGCCGCGGTGATCCGCTGCGCCTCCTCGTACAACTTCTGCCCGGCGACGGTCAGTTCGACGCTGCGTGTGGTCCGGGTGAACAGGGCGCAGCCCAACTCGCGCTCGAGCGCCTGGATCTGTCGGCTGAGCACCGGCTGGGCGATGAACAACGCCTCCGCCGCGCGGCCGAACCGGCCGTGTTCGGCCACCGCCACGAAGTAGCGGAGCTTGCGCAGGTCCAGATCCATACCCGCACGGTATCAACGCGCGCGGGAGAGTATTGGACGCTCCGGCGGGCCCCCTCGAAGACTGGCCGCATGACCGACACCACCCGGGACACCACCCGCGGCACCGCGCCGGATGCCGCCCGCAGCACGGCACTGATCATCGGCGCCTCCCGTACCCTCGGCCTCGGCCTCGCCGCCGAACTCCTGCGCCGCGACTGGGACGTCATCGGCACCGTGCGCGGCAGCCGCCGCACCGGCCTGCACGACCTGGCCGACTCCTTCGGCGGGCGGCTGACCGTCGAGACGCTGGAGATGACCGACCCGCGGCAGATCGCCGCGCTGGGCGGCCGGCTCGCCCACCGCGCCCCGCTCGACCTGCTCTTCGTCAACGCCGCCGTCACCCGCGGCGACCTGCCGATCGGCGACGTCCCGACCGACATGTTCACCGAGGTGATGGTGACCAACGCGCTCAGCCCGATGCGCGTCGTGGAGCGGCTCGGCCCGCTCGTCGCGCCGAGCGGGACCATCGGCGTGATGTCCTCCGACCAGGGGAGCATCAGCCGCAACACCCGCGGCGGCCAGGACCTGTACCGGGCCAGCAAGTCCGCGCTGAACCAGCTGATGCGCTGCTACGCCGCCCGACGGGCGGACGACGGGCGGACCCTGCTGCTGATGGACCCTGGCTGGGTCCGCACCGAACTCGGCGGGTCCGAGGCCGAGCTCAGCGTCGAGGAGAGCGTCCCCGGCGTGGCCGAGACGATCGAGCGGCACCGGGGGAAGGCCGGCCTCCACTTCGTCGACCACCTGGGCCAGGTGGTGCCCTGGTAATCCGCTTGCCGGGCACGGCCGGCGCTGGCAGGGTCGGGCGCCATGTCGACGTCCCCCGCGATGCACGCGAACGAACTCCGCATCGACCGGGCGCTGGTCCGCCGGATGGTGGCCGAGCGGTTCCCGCACTGGGCCGCGCTGCGCGTGGACCTGGTCGTACGGATCCCGCGCATCCCGGAGGCGGCCGAGGACATCGAGAAGGAGCACACCTGGCTGGGGCGTCTGGCGCCCGAACTGCCGGTCGCCGTCCCCGCACCCGTCGGCCTGGGCGCGCCGGTCGACGGCTGCCCCTGGCCCTGGTCCGTCCTGCGCTGGCTGGACGGCACCAACCCGGCGGCCGGCACCGGCTCCGGTGCGCTGGCGGCGGACCTGGCGTCGTTCGTCACGGCCCTGCACCGGGTCGACCCGGCCGGCGGTCCCGCCTCCTACCGCAGCGAGCCCCTCGCCGACCGGGACGGTGCAGTCCGGCGCGCGATCGCGGCGCTGGCGCCCGCGGTGGATGCCGGGGCGGTGACGTCGGCCTGGGAGGCGTCGCTGCGCGCCCCGGCCCACCCCGGGCCGCCGGTCTGGATCCATGCGGACCTCCAGCCCGGCAAGCTCCTGGTCGACGGCTCGGGCCGGCTCGGCGCCGTCATCGACTTCGGCTGCGCGGGCCTCGGCGACCCGGCGGTGGACCTCATCCCGGCCTGGTACGTGCTCGGGCCCACCGCCCGCGACACCTTCCGCGCGGCCGTCGGCGCCGACCCCGCCGCCTGGGCCCGGGGGAGGGGCTGGGCCCTGTCCGTCGCCCTGACGGAGCTGGAGTACTACCGGTGCACCGACCGGCGGATGGCGGACACCGCCCGGCACGTGATCGCCGAGGTGCTCGCCGAGCGGGACGGGTGACGGCGGTCCCGCGGGGTTTTACCCTCCGGTCGACCAACGGCCGGGCGCGGCCGGGTAGCGTCCCGGGCATGAACGTGGTGGACGTGAACGCGCACGCGGCCCGACTCCCGGACGCCTGGCGGTCGGTGGTGCTGGGGCAGGTCGGGACGGCAGCGGTGAAGGTACTCACGATGGACGGCCGGGAGCTGGCACCGGAGGTGCACGCGACGGCCGAGGTGCTGTTCGTCGCCGACGGGCTCCTCGAACTGGAAGTGGCCGGCGAGGCTTCGACGGTCCGCGCCGGCGAACTGTGCCTCGTGCCGGCCGGCGCGCGCCACTCGGTGCGGCCCGGAAGCCGGGGGACGCTACTGATCGTGGAGGTGCCGGAGGAGTCGTAGCAGTGCCTCGCCCCGGCCGGACGACACCGTCCGATCGACGGCGCTCCGCTCAGGCCGCCCGGTCGGACCCGCCGGGCGGCCTGAGCGCGCACAGGAGGTCGGACGGGCCGACTTGCCGCGCGGTCAGCCGCTCGCACTTCGCGCCCTCCGGGTCCGTCGGCCAGCGCCGGTCGATGATGACCGCCGCCTCCCGGCAAGCCGGGCAGGCGTCGGCCCGGCCCGGCAGCCAGTAGTAGGGAGAGGCGTGCATGCCGTCCTGCCGTATGCCGCACAGGGTCGCGCCGAAGTACCCGTAGGCGTGGGAGGTCGCGACGGGCAGGGACTCGGACTCGGCGCGTTCCCAGCGCCACTCGGGCGGCTCGTAGCACGGGCGGGAGACCTCCGCCGGGCCGTGGCCGAGCTCCGTCCAGGCGTGGCACCAGCTGCAGGACCAGCGCTCCCGCACCGGCAGGGCCCAGTCGCCCCGGAGTTCCGACACCGGCACCTGCCGCATCCCGTGTCCACAGACGTCACAAGTCACAGCCGCACTCTCGCAGTCGGCACTGACACTCAGCGGAGTGCTGCTCAGATCCTGCACCAGGTCAGCGAGTAGCGCCGCAACACGTGCCACCGGTAGCGCACCCCGGGCAGCAGCCGGGCGGCCGTCTCCCGCACCTCCCGATGGCTCATCGTCGGTGCGGCCATCGGCATGCCCTCCGGTTCGACCGCCCGCCGCAGGGCCTTGACGGTCCGCACCAGCGGTGCGGCCGCCACCCGGCGGGCCCGGTCGGCCGCGGAATCCTCCCGGGCGAGGCCGACCACCACCAGGACGCCGCCGGGCCGCAGCAGCTCCCGCATCCTGAGGAGTGCGGCCTCGAAGTCCATGTGGTGCACGGCCGTGACGGAGCAGATGAAGTCGAAGCCCCCGGCCGGTAGGTCGAGCGTGAGGAAGTCGCCTTCCAGGAAGGTGGGTTCGGCGTAGGTGGCGCTCGCGCGTGCCACCATCGTGCTGGAGGCGTCCACCCCGACGACCTGCCGACTGCGCCGCGCCAGCTTCGACGCCAGCAGCCCGTCCCCGCAGCCCACGTCCAGTGCCGTCCGGCACCCCGGCGGCACCGCCCGCAGGATGCCCGGGTGGCGCGCCACGTTGGTGTTCCAGTACGGAGCTTCGTGCCGCTCGCGCCGTGCTCGTGAGTGTCCCATCGGCCGGTGCGGTCAGCGGGCGGCCGGTGGCCGGAGGGCGAGGTCGGTGACGGCGGCCCAGCGCTCGTCGGGGGCGGTGACGACCAGGTGGCCGGGCTGGTCGGGAAGACGGTGGACGGCGGCGCTGCGGCAGCCGTGGCTGTGGTGGATCTCGACGGGCACGGCGGTGCCGTCGACGCGGATGGCGCCCCGGCTGGTGGTGGTGGCGAGCGGGGCGAGCATCGCGCGGTGGTCGATGCGGCCCGAGTTGGCGAGGTAGTTGGTGAGCTGGCTCTGCGGGGTGGTGTCCGAGGTGACCCGGAAGTGGTCCGGCACGGGTCGGGAGGTCTGGACGATGGCGACGAAGTCGCGGCCCAGGTGGTAGTCGAGGTCGAGGCGGCAGAGGTGGTCGTCGGTGGACTGCCGCCCGAGCAGGAAGAACCAGCCGGGCGGGGTCGCGCGCAGGACGGCGATGCGGCCCGTCCATTCGGCGGCGGTCTGCCGATCGGTGGGGACGTGCGACGGCGGCGGGCCGGGGCTGTGGATCACGGTTCCCCCTCAGCGGATCGGCGGTGACGGGTGCTCGGCCAAGTGTCCGACGGCGGACGACGGGTGGCCAAGAGGGTGGACTCGAAGGGGAGCCGGGGGGGGGGGGGGGGGGGGGGGGGGGCGGGCCCCCCCCCCGCCGGGGGGGGGGGGGGGGGGCGCGTGGGGGGGGGGGGGGGGGGGGGGGGGGGGGGGGGGGGCCGGCGGCGCCCCCCCCCCCCCCCCGGGGGAGGGTCAGGCCGCCCGGGTCAGGTGGCGGGTGAAGAACCGGACGGCGCTGTCGGCCTCGAAGCGGGGCAGCTCCTTGTGCCGACCGGAGTTGACGTGCAGGGACTTCTCCGCCGAGGCGAAGGCGTCGAACAGTGCGAGGCCCTCCTCGCGGGAGATGTGCTCGTCGTCCCACTGCAGGTCGAACTCGATCGGGATGGTGATCCGCTTCGCCTGCTCGGCCAGGACGTGGGGCCAGTGCTGGCCGAAGACGGCCGCGGTGACCCGGGGTTCGGCCGCCACGAACGGTACGCCGATCGCGGTGCCCATGTTGATGCCCCAGAAGCCCACGGGGCCGTCGGTGCCGATCTCGGGGAGCTCCTGGAGGGCGTCCAGGGTGGCCCGGTACTCGGGCACGGCGAGATCAGCCAGGTGGGCGTTGTAGCGGACGACGATCGGGCCTTCCGGCTCGCCGGCCGCGCGGGCCCGGAACAACTCGGCGATCTCGGCCTCGTCGTGCGCCGTGCGCGGCCGGTCGCCGTGGCCGGGCGCGTCGAGGACGGCGACGTGGAAGCCGCAGCCCTGCACCAGGAGGCGGGCCCGGCCCGACATCGCCGGGTGCTTCTTGTAGTTGCCGCCGCCGTGGGCCATCAGGACCAGCGGTGCGCGGTCGGCGCCGGTGGCCGGCGACCAGAGGACTCCGGGGACGCCGGGGAGGTCGGAGTCGCCGTTCAGGGTGAAGTCGCGCTCGCGGATGCCGTTCGAGGTCGACTCAGAGGTGAACTGGAGAGAGTACATAGCGTGTTGCCTTTCCGGAATGCCCACATGTGTTCAGGGGCTCCCGGCGGACACCTACGTCTATCGCCCGACCGTCGCGGAGAGGGGGAGCACCCACATCGATACTGCGTTCACGGGGCTCACCTCCTCGTTCTCTTTCGCGGTCGGGAAGATCATGCAGGGCGAACGCCCCCGGGCGCAAGCCCTTTTCCCCTCACTCGCCGTCAAGTGCCGCGGCCACGGCTGCCTTCGCATGCAGACGAGTGGTCGGGAACACCGGGACGGGGCTATCCTCGGGCCGCACCAGCAGTTCGATCTCGGTGCAGCCGAGGATGACGCCCTCCGCGCCCGCTGCCACCAGGTCCCCGATCACCCGCCGGTACGCCGCCCGGGACTCCTCCCGGACGATCCCGACGCACAGTTCCTCGTAGATCACCCGGTGCACCAGGGCGCGCGCGTCCTCTTCCGGCACCAGGACCTCCAGGCCGTGGGACGCCAAACGCCCCCGGTAGAAGTCCTGTTCCATCGTGAAGGCCGTCCCCAGCAGCCCCACCCGCCGGACGCCCGCCGCCCGGACGGCCTGCGCGGTGGCGTCGGCCAGGTGCAGCAGCGGGACCGAGACCGCCGCCGCGACCTGGTCGGCGACCTTGTGCATGGTGTTGGTGCAGATCAGCAGGAGGTCGGCGCCGGCTGCCTCCAGCGAGCGGGCCGCGCGGGCCAGGACCGACCCGGCCTCCTCCCAGCGCCCAGCGGTCTGCAACCGCTCGATCTCGGCGAAGTCGACCGAGTGGAGCACCAGGCGGGCGGAGTGCAGGCCGCCGAGCCGGTCGCGGGTGAGCTCGTTCAGCAGGCGGTAGTACTCGGCGGTGGATTCCCAGCTCATGCCGCCGATCAGGCCGAGGGTTCGCATGGGCAGATTTATAAGCCGATGGAAGGCGAAGTGGCAACCCTATAAGCGAAGCTATGACCTTCCCCAGGCCTACCTCGCCACCCGGTGCTGCCACTCCCGGGTGAACACCACCGACCCGGCCTCCAGCGCCCGCAGCTGCACCACGCTGATGAAGTGCTCGGCATCGCACCGCAGTTGGGTGCGGGTCTGCACCGTGACGTCCCAGCCGATGTCCGGCCGCTCCAGCCGCACCGCGTGGTCCGTACGGGCCTGGGCGCTCAGCGGGGCGCCGGTGAGGACGCGGTAGGCGGTGACGGTCTGCTCGTCGCGGACCAGGCCGTCGGGGTGGGTGCAGGTGCCGCCGCCGGCGGGGGAGAGTTCGGTGCGCCACTCGTGGCGGCCGATGTCGTGCACCGTGAGGTGTTCGGGCCGGGCGGCGAGCGGCTCGGTGAGGTGGATGTCCGGCGCGTCGGGCAGTGCGGGCGGCTCGAAGGTGACGGGCGGGGCGCCGACGTCCGCGGCGAGGTGGCGCACGGGCAGGCTGAGCGTGGAGCGCGACGGGTCGACGGCGTAGCCGGTGTCGTCGGCGGGCGGCCACACCCACGGCCAGTAGACGGAGGACAGGGCGAGCCGCAACCGGTGCCCGGCCGGGACGGTGGCCGCGAAGGCGGCGAGCTCGATCTCGGCGTCCGGGCCGGCGGCCGTCAGCACGCCCCGGGTGAGCAGCCGCGAGGTGCCGTCCGGGGCGGCCTCGCAGAGCCGGGCGACCAGCTGGACGGGCCCGCCGCCCTCGCGGGAGCGCAGCCGCAGCCGCACCGTCGGGATGCCGAGCAGTTCGAGCGGCTCCGGCAGCGGCTGGGAGTCGAAGCAGACGGAGCGGCCGTCCTCCTCGCGCTGGTCCGGCGGCTGGTCGGCGGGGCGGCCGCGCGGGACGTAGGCGCCGGCGTTGAGGCCGGTGTGCTGCGGGGAGCGGACGTGGACGTAGCGGTCGTCGGCGGAGGTGCCGGCGGTGCGCAGCTGGCCGTCCAGCTGGTAGTGGATCTCGCGCACGTCGGGTGAGGGCCAGCTGTCCTCGCCGGTCCACCGGGTGCCGATCCAGCTCCGCAGGGCCGGCGCCTTGAGGGCGCCGGTGTCGGCGCCGCGCAGCCAGTGCTCCCACCAGCGCAGCGTCTCGGGCAGGGCGGCCTCGGGCAGGCCGTGCGGCCAGGGGCCGAGGACGGCGTGCGCGGTGGGGGACTCGGCCAGCAGGCGCAGGACGAAGGAGCAGGACGGATCGCCCCAGCCGGCGACCGCGAACACCGGGACGGAGACCGGCACGGTGGTGTCCCCGGCGGCGAGCCAGCGGTCGACCGGGGGTTCCAGTGACTCCAGCCGGGCGAGCCAGGCGGACCGCCAGGCGTCCCCGGTGTGCCGCGGGTCCGGCGGGAGCGCGGCGTCGGCGACCAGGGCGGTGAGCCGGGTGTGGAGGTCGGCGGCGAGGAGGGCACCGCCGAGCCGGTGGCCGCCCTCGGGGCAGGCGGCGACCACGGCGCCGACGGTGTCCGGGCTGCGGGCGGCGAGGCGCAGCGCGTTGGTGGCGGCGGCGCCGGTGCCGAGCAGGCCGAGCCGGCCGTTGCACCAGGGGCGGCGGGCGATCCAGTCGATGACGGCGGCGCCGTCGGCGAGGTCCTGCTCGTCGCCGGGCTCACCGGGCAGGCCGTCGGAGTTGCCGTGGCCGCGGGTGTCGACCCGGACGGCGGCGTAGCCGTGGCCGGCGTACCAGGGGTGGCGCCGGGCGTCCTCGGCGACGGTGCGGTCGGAGAGGCGGTCGGCCGAGTACTCCAGCAGGGCCGGGACGGGCTCGTCGCCGGTCGGGCGCCACAGCCGGGCGGCCAGCCGGGTGCCGTCGGGCAGCGGGATGCGGACGTCCTCGCGGGTGGTGTGGAAGGGGTAGGACGGCATGGCCGCTCCCATCGGGTCCCGGGCCGGTGAGCACCGCGTGGCCCCGCGGCGCGTTCGGGGACCGCGTCGCGGGCGTCGGCATTCCGACAGTAGGGGAGGAAGCGGCGGATTTCCTGGCGAGCCGGTGTGAACAGGAGCGAACCACTGCAGACCGCTGCGAACCAGTACGGACCAGGACCGGACGGACGAGTGCCGTGCGGTGGCGGGCTTCCGGGGGCCCGCGCGGCACGGCACGAGACCGGTCCGTAATTGCGCATGACTTGCAACTGCTCGTCCAAGGGGGGAAAGATGGCCCAGCTCCGCCCGCACCACCCGAGAGGACCACCGGATGTCCAGCGCCGCCGCAGGTGCCCCGCCCGTCAGATGGCGAGACCGGCTCACCCGTGAGGAGTGGACGCGCCTGGCCGGGATGGGCGGCTTCATCCTGGTGCTGCACGTCGTCGGCTGGTTCACGCTGCTGGCCATGGTCGCGCCCGAGCACTACGACGTCGGCGGCCAGGTCTTCGGCGCGGGCATGGGCCTGACCGCCTACACCCTCGGGATGCGGCACGCCTTCGACGCGGACCACATCGCGGCGATCGACAACACCACCCGCAAGCTGATGGGCCAGGGCAAGCGGCCGCTGTCGGTCGGCTTCTGGTTCTCGCTGGGGCACTCCTCGATCGTCTTCGGCCTCTGCGCGCTGCTCGCCTTCGGCATCCGCTCGCTCGCCGACGAGGTGGAGGCGGACGACTCGACGCTGCACCGGATGACCGGCCTGATCGGCACGACCGTCTCCGGCACCTTCCTGCTGCTGCTGGGCCTGATCAACCTGGGCGCGTTCAACGGCATCCTCGGGGTGTTCCGCCGGATGCGCCAGGGCGAGTACGACGAGGCCGAGTTGGAGCGCCAGCTGGAGCGGCGCGGGCTGATGAACCGGGTCCTCGGCAAGGTCACCCGGGCGGTCACCAAGCCCTGGCACATGTACCCGGTGGGCCTGCTGTTCGGCCTGGGCTTCGACACCGCCACCGAGGTGTCGCTGCTGGTGCTGGCCGGCGGGGCGGCGGCGTTCTCGCTGCCCTGGTACGCGCTGCTGACGCTGCCGATCCTGTTCGCGGCCGGGATGAGCCTGCTGGACACCATCGACGGTTCGTTCATGAACTTCGCGTACGAGTGGGCGTTCTCCAAGCCGGTCCGCAAGATCTACTACAACCTGACCGTCACCGGCCTTTCGGTGCTGGTCGCGCTGGTCATCGGCCTGGTCGAGCTGATCGGGCTGGTCGGCGAGAAGCTGGACATCACCAGCGGCCCGATCGCCTGGATCGGCGAGCTGGACCTCAACTTCGTCGGCTACGCGATCGTCGGCCTGTTCGTGCTGACCTGGATCGGGGCGATCGCGTTCTGGAAGTTCGGCAAGGTCGAGGAGAAGTGGTCGGCGGGGCTGGCCGCGGCCGAGTCGGAGTGATCCGTCGGGACGACCGAGGGGCCGGTGACCGGGGTATGGTCACCGGTCCCTCGCGGCTTCCGGGGTCCGCGCAGCGCCGTCCCGGGCTCCGCCCGGCCGGTGCTGGCCCCCGCTACCGCAGGGCGGCCAGCACCGCGTCCGCCATCGCCTTCTCGCCGGTCGCGTTGGGGTGGAACGGCACCGCGGGCGAGCCGGGCAGCGCGCCCTCGATCCAGCGGTCGTCGGAGCAGACGTCGTGCCCGGCGGTGGGCGTCGCGGTGTCCACGTACGTCGCGCCGTTCGCCGCCGCGGTGGACCTGAGGGCGGCGTTCAGCTCGTTGAGCACGCCGTACATGTACTCGACGTCGCCGGGCGTCACGGGCTGGCGCAGCACGCAGCTGGAGCCGTCGGCGGGCAGTACGGACGGGTAGCCGACCAGCAGCACCTTGGCCTTGGGCGCCTTGGCGTGGATCTGCCGGAGGGTGGTGGCGATCTGCGGGGCGATCGTGGTGGTGATCCGCTCGGCCAGGTCGTCGTTGCCGTACTGCCAGGACCAGGTGCTCCAGTCCCAGTAGCCGTGGTGGTAGACGTCCTTGCAGGGGGTGCCGGTCGGGTTGACCACCGCGCCGGCGATGCAGGTGGCGACCAGTTCGCCGAGGCCGAGGTCGCTGGCGGCGAGGTCGTTGCCGCCGATCCCGAGGGTCACCAGGTCGGTGTCGCCGGTCACCGAGTCCAGCTGGGGGTCGTTGACCCGGATGAAGGCGTCGTACTGCGGCTGGGTCATGGCCTTGACCTTGGCGGCCGAACAGGTGACGTCGGTGTAGGTGCCGGCCTTGAGTGCGGCGGCGACCAGGTGGCCGTAGTTGCGGTCGGAGCGCAGGCACAGGCCGGCCGACTGGCCGGGCACGCCGGCACCGGCCGCGTAGGAGTCGCCGAGGGCCACGTAGTGCTTCGGCGCCGCGGTGGCGGCCTGGGCGGTGGTCGAGGTGAGCGCGAGGGCCGCGCCGAGGGCGACCGCGGCGAGCGCGGTGGAATTGCGGAGTCGCCGGGAATTCCGGGCAGGGCGGAGCACGGTTCCTCCTGGGGGAGAGAAACGACGGGTGGGGGAGGTGGTTCGACGGGTGGGGGTCGTGCCGAGCCGGGCCGCAGCTACTCGCAGGTAAGTTACTGCCAGGTTTCGCGCACGTCCATGGTTCCGACGGAAATCGCCGAAATTCCGTCAGATGGCACCGGGTGACATTTCGAATTCCGCTCCACCGCGTATCGGAGGTGTTTTCGAAACGCCGTGGAGCGGAATTCGCGGACACGCTTGTTACCGGCCGGTTGACCGGGCGTCACCCCAGGCCGCACTATCGGCGCACACCGAACAGCCGCGACGGAGGACTGCGCAATGGCCCTGGACGCCGACGTCATCGTCATCGGAGCGGGACTCGCCGGCCTGGCCGCCACCGCCGAACTCGCCGACGCCGGACGGAAGGTGATCCTGCTCGACCAGGAGCCCGCCGCCTCGTTCGGCGGCCAGGCGCACTGGTCCTTCGGCGGCCTCTTCCTGGTCGACTCGCCCGAGCAGCGCCGGATGCGCATCCGCGACTCCCACGCCCTCGCCCTCCAGGACTGGCTCGGCACCGCCGGCTTCGACCGGCCCGAGGACGCCTGGCCGCGCCGCTGGGCCGAGGCCTACGTCGACTTCGCCGCCGGCGAGAAGCGCTCCTGGCTGCACCGCATGGGCGTGCGGTTCTTCCCGGTGGTCGGCTGGGCCGAGCGCGGCGGCTTCCTCGCCGACGGGCCCGGCAACTCGGTGCCGCGCTTCCACATCACCTGGGGCACCGGGCCCGGACTGCTCGCCCCCTTCGTCCGGCGGGTCCGCTCCGCCGCCGCCCGGGGACTGGTCGACCTGCGCTTCCGGCACCGGGTCACCGGGCTGACCGCCACCGCGGGCGTGCCCGACACCGTCACCGGGGAGGTGCTGGTCCCCAGCCCGGCCGGTCGCGGCGAAGCCAGCTCCCGCGAGGTCGCCGGGAGCTTCGAACTGCGCGCCCAGGCCGTGATCGTGGCCTCCGGCGGCATCGGCGGCAACCACGACCTGGTCCGCCAGGCGTGGCCCGCCCGGCTCGGCACCCCGCCCGCCAAGCTGCTCTCCGGCGTTCCCGCGCACGTCGACGGCCTGATGCTCGGGATCACCGCGCGGGCCGGCGCCAACCTGGTCAACGGCGACCGGATGTGGCACTACACCGAGGGCATCGAGAACTGGGACCCGATCTGGGCCCGGCACGGCATCCGCATCCTGCCCGGCCCCTCCTCGCTGTGGCTGGACGCCCGCGGCAACCGGCTGCCCGTCCCGCTCTTCCCCGGCTTCGACACCCTCGGCACCCTCGAACACATCATGGCGAGCGGGCACCAGCACACCTGGTTCGTGCTCAACCAGCGGATCATCGAGAAGGAGTTCACCCTCTCCGGCTCGGAACAGAACCCCGACCTGACGGGCAGGTCCGTGCGCGGCGTGCTCGGACGGGCACTGCCCGGCGCCCCCGGACCGGTCCGGGCGCACCTGCGGCACGGCCCGGACTTCGTCGTCGCCGGCAACCTCGCCGACCTCGCCCGGGGCATGAACGCCAAGACCCGCGAACCGCTGATCGACCCGTACGAGCTGCGCCGCACCGTCGAGGACCGCGACCGGCAGGTGGCCAACCCCTTCGCCAAGGACCTCCAGGTCACCGCCATCCACGGCGCCCGCCGCTACCTCGGCGACAAGCTCGTCCGCACCGCCGCCCCGCACCGCATCCTCGACCCGGCCGCCGCCCCGCTGATCGCCGTCCGGCTCAGCGTCCTGACCCGCAAGTCGCTCGGCGGCCTGCAGACCGACCTGTCCGCGCGGGTGCTGCGCCCGGACGGCGAGCCGCTGCCCGGCGTCTACGCGGCCGGCGAGGCGGCCGGCTTCGGCGGCGGGGGAGTCCACGGCTACCGGTCGCTGGAGGGCACCTTCCTCGGCGGCTGCCTGTTCTCGGGACGCACGGCGGGCCGGGCGGCGGCGGAGGCGGTGGCGTGACGGGCCCCGCGGGCGGTGCGGAAGGGCGGTGGGGCCCCCCCCCCCCCGGGGGCGCCCCCCCCCCCCCCCCCCCCCACCCGGCCCCCGCCCGGCCCCCCCCGCCCCACCCCCACCCCGCGGGGGCGGGGCCCCCTTCCGGGTAGCCCCCCCCG
>NZ_JBIDAK010000038.1:0-56173 GCF_043202455.1 Kitasatospora sp. NPDC048194 | reverse complement strand
GCGGGGGGGGGGGGGGGGGGGGGGGGGGGGGGGGGGGGGGGGGGGGGGGCGGGGGGGCGCGGGGGGGGGGGGGGGGGGGGGCCCCCCCCCCCCCGGGGGGGCCCCCCCCCCCCCGCCGCTCACCACCAACCGTGCCCGGGCCGTGCCCCCGGCGCCTATCCACATCGCGGCGGTGCCGGAGCAGCTTTCCGGATAGCCCCGCCGGCCCGTCAGGCTCCGCGGCCCACCGTCCGCGAGGGCGGGTGCCCGAAGGTGCGGCGGTAGGCCGCGCTGAACCGGCCGAGGTGGGTGAAGCCCCAGCGGCAGGCGACCTCCGTGACGGTGCCGCTCGCCCGGCCGCCGGCGATGGCGAGCAGCTCGCGGTGCACCCGTTCGAGCCGGACCTCCCGCAGGTAGGCGAGCGGGGTGGTGCCCAGGTGGGTCCGGAATCCCTCCCGCAGTGCGCGGGTCCCGACCCGGGCGGCCTGGGCGATGTCGCCGACGGAGATCGGCTCGTGCGCGTGCTCGTCGCAGTACGCGGTGGCCCGCCGCAGGGCGCTCGGCAGCACCGCGCGGGCGCCGTCCGCCGACGGCCCGCTGAAGGAGTGCGGCTGGGCGTCCAGCAGGCCGTCGACGAGCAGCTTCTCGAAGTGCTGCAGACCCAGGGGAGACCGCTGGGCGAGTGGCGAGACGGCGAACTCCGCGAACTGCCGGGCCAGTCGGACCCAGGCGAGGACGGCCGGGTCGGCCGGGTCGAGGTGGTGGCGGAACCGCGGCAGCTGCCGGGGGAGGTCGCCGAGACGGACCGCGAGCGCCTGCTCGACCGTCTCGCGCCGCACCGCGAGCGCGCCGTTGCGGGCCCGGCTGTCCCACTCCATCGCGACCTGGTCCCCGGGCCCGGCGACGAACGGCGCGCCGGGCAGTTCGACGCCGTTCGCCCGGACCCGCAGACCCCCGGTGAAGGGCAGGACGACGCTGTAGAAGTCGGGCAGCTCCTCGATGCGCAGTCGGACCTCCGCGCCGTAGGAGAGGTCGTAGAACCCGATCCCGCCCTCGTGGTAGACCCGGAAGCAGCCGGCCGGCTGCTGCCTCCCCGGCACGGTCAGGTGGTGCGAGGAGAGCCGTCCGCTCACGATCCGGCGCAGTTCGTCGAGGCAGCTGCCGCGGTACAGCGCAACGGGGCCGGGCGTGCCGTCGTCCGGCTCGGCCGGGTCCGCTGCGTGCGCTTGGTGCGTTTGGTGCGCCGGGTGGGTCACGCCGCCGTCCGGCGCCGGACGATCGCGAAGGAGGCGAGGACCACCGAGGCGACCAGCCCCGCCAGGGCGAGCAGGGCCCCGAGCACCAGCAGCGCCGCCGCCCCGATCAGCTTGCCGGGGAGGGCGGGGGAGTCGGGGCCGGAGTGCCAGACCACCCGGCCCGCGGTGAGCTCGGCGAGGTCGACGGTGCCCTGCTGGCCGTCGTCGGTCCGCTGCCGGGAGTCGACCGCCTGGTCGCGCCGGTCGCCCATCAGGAAGGCCCGGCCGGGCGGAACGGTGACGTCGAAGTCGTGGGAGCAGGTGCCGGTCCGCCGGACGTCCGGCTCGGCGACCGGCTTGCCGTCGAGGGTGAACTGGCCGCCGGCGCAGGTGATCCGGTTCCCGCCGAGGGCCATCACACGGGAGACGACGGCGGAGGAGGAGCCCCACGGGGAGTCGACGACGTAGACCTCGCCGCGCCGGACGTCGGCGGCCGCGACCCGGTCCGTCAGGATCCGGTCGCCCTGCCGGAGCCCCGGTGCCATCGCGGTGCCGTCCATCCGGTGGAGCGCGTAGCCGCCGGTGAGGACCACCGCGAGACCGAGCGCCCCGCAGAGGATCCCGAGCGCTCCCACGGCCACCGCGAACCACAGGCCCCCGGCCCTCCGCTTCGGCATCCGTCCGTCCGTCCCTTCCTCGTGAGCCGCCCCGAGCGGTCAGCCGCCCCGAAAGTGGTCGACCGCCCCGAGTGGTGGACCGCCCGAGTCGGCTCGGGGCCCTGGGCATCCTAATGAGGGGCGCCGGGGCCCGGCGGGGGCGCCCCGGGCGGCGGGTACAGTTCCGGTGCAGAGCGTGCCGTCGACGGGGCTCGCCGACCAGGAGGGGGAGCAGGGCCGATGAGCCGCCGAGAGCGCGACCGCGACCGTGACCGCCGGTCCGGGGGCGGTTCCCCGGTCACCGTGACCGTCTGCCGCGGCTGCTGCTGCGGCACCGAGGCGAAGCACCCGGGGGTGGACCACGCCGGGCAGTACGAGCGGCTGCGGGCGGCGGTGGGCCCGGCGGGCCGGGTCCGGGCGGTGAAGTGCCTCGACGTGTGCTCCCAGTCCAACGTGGTGGTGGTCGGCCCCTCCAGCGAGGGCCGGGCGGCGGGCGGCCGCCCGGTCTGGCTCGGCTTCGTCCTGATGGACGAGATGATCGACGACATCGCCGCCTGGGTGCGGGCCGGCGGCCCGGGTCTGGCCGATCCGCCCGGGCTGCTCGACCTCCAGCTGATCTCGGTCTCCCGGCGGGTGCGCGAGGCGCTGCCGGACTAGGGTCCGTCGTCACGCCCCCGCCGTCCGCCCGCAGCCGGGGTTCGAGGACGGCCCCCGGCCCTCCGGTCGTGGCGATCCGTCAGGTCGTCCGGCCCAGGGCGCCGGTGGGGCCGGACCACTACCATGACCGGTGCATCGAGCGGTTCCGCGCAAAGGGAGGAAGACGATGACGACGGTCTGCCGCATCTGCGCGGGCACCGGCCGCACCGCCGGCCTCAACTGCCGCACCTGCCAGGGCACCGGTACCACCGAGGTGGGCGGCGGGGGCGGCAACTGCTTCCTCTGCAACGGCACCGGCGTGTACGTCCGCTACCGGGTGGACGCGACCGGCGCCAAGCAGGCCTACCGGGACGAGATCTGCCGCACCTGCGACGGCACCGGGGACCGGGCCGCGACCCACTGGGACGAGCCGTCGGCCTGAACGGCACGGCGCTGCACGACGCAGACGGCACGGCACGACGCCACGCCGGGTCCTGGCGCCGGCACGCCGCCCGCACGCCACCGGCACGCCGCTCGCACGCCGCCGGCACACCGTCGGTACGGCGCCCGCGCCCGCCGCTCCCGCCGCCGGCCGCGCGACGCGACGCGCGGTCAGGCCGTCGCTGAGCGGCGCCCATGATCCGGCGTCGACCCGGCGCAGACGCGTTCTTTACCGAACCATGGTCGAACGTTGGTGTTCGAATGGGCGACGCGCTGACGCCCGTTCACCGAACGTCCGTGTGGGGTCAACGAGCCGCTGACAGAGTCCCGCGCATGGATATCCCCAACATGGGCGTGCCGGCCAAGCTTGCCGACCGCATGAGCATGGCCGAGCAGCACGAGTACCTGCGGGCCCGCTTCTCCCGCCGTCGGATGCTGCGCGCCGGCGCCGTGACCGTGGGCGCCATCGCCGTCGGCGGCGCGCTGGGCAGCGGCACGGCCGTCGCGGCCCCGGCCGGGCCGCAGCTGCTGACGGGCGGCACGACGGACGGCATCGACGGCTCGCTGGTCGCGCCGATCGGACGCCACCTCCAGTTCGGCCCCGAGCCGGACACCCAGTTCCGCATCTCCTGGCAGGTCCCGGCGCCGGTCAAGAAGCCGTTCCTGCGCTTCGGCAAGCACCCGTGGGAGCTCAGCCACAAGATCCAGGCCGAGGTCCGCGCCCTGCACACCCCGGCGCTGACCCCGAACAGCCAGCCGGTGGACCAGTACTACCTGCACGTGGCGCTGGAGGACCTGCAGCCCGACACCACCTACTACTACGGTGTCGGCCACGAGGGCTTCGACCCGGCCTCCCAGCAGCAGATCTCCACGCTGCACACCTTCCGCACCGCGCCCTCGCGCGACCACCGCTGGGGCAAGGTGTACGAGCCGTTCACCTTCACCGCCTTCGGCGACCAGGGCGTCAGCTCGCACGCGGCGGGCAATGACCACATCATCAAGGCGCAGAAGCCGGCCTTCCACCTGCACGCCGGCGACATCTGCTACGCCGACCCGGCCGGCTCCGGCACCGACCCGGACAAGTCCGTCTACAACGCCAGGACCTGGGACGACTTCCTGGTCCAGACCGAGACGGTCGCCGCCGAGATCCCGTGGATGGTCGCCTACGGCAACCACGACATCGAGGCCTGGTACTCGCCCAACGGCTACGGCGGCGAGAACACCCGCTTCTACCTGCCGGACAACGGCCCGGACCCGCGCAAGGTCCCCGGCGTCTACACCTTCCGCTACAAGAACGTCGGCGTCATCTCCCTCGACGCCAACGACGTCTCCTACGAGATCCCGGCCAACCTGGGCGTCTCGGCGGGCAAGCAGACCAAGTGGCTGGAGCGCACCCTCAAGGACCTGCGCGGCGACGAGACCGTCGACTTCATCGTGGTCTTCTTTCACCACTGCGCCTTCTCCACGACCGTCGCCCACGCCTCCGAGGGCGGTGTCCGCGAGGCCTGGGTGCCGCTGTTCGAGAAGTACCGGGTGGACCTGGTCATCAACGGCCACAACCACATCTACGAGCGCACCGACGCCATCCTCGGCAACAAGGTCTCGAAGCAGGTGCCGAGCGGCGCCACCATCGAGCCCGAGAAGGACGGCGTGGTGTACGTGACCGCGGGCGCGGCCGGCCGCAGCCTGTACAAGTTCGACGTGCCGGACACCTACGAGGGCCACGAGAACCACCAGGACGAGGTCACGACCTACTACTGGAGCAAGGGCCGGGTGAAGACCCCCGAGACCATCCAGTGGTCGCGGGTGCGCTACACCGGCTACTCGTTCATCAAGGTCGACGTGACCCCGGCCCAGCTGGGCCGCAAGTCGTCCATGAAGGTCACCGCGCTGACCGAGGACGGCCGGCAGATCGACAACTACACCATCCTGCGCGCGGTCGGCGAGGGCTGGGACTCCGGCCGGGACGACGACGGCGAGGGCGGCGGCTGGGGCTGGTAGTCCCGGGGTCGCGGGGTGCCCGGGGGCGTGACGGTGCCCCGGCGGTCGTGACGGTGCCCCGGTGTCGGGTCCTCCGACGCCGGGGCACGGGTGCGTTCAGCGCCGCGGACCGTACATGATCACCGCGACCCCGGCCAGGCAGATCAACGCGCCCAGCACGTCGTAGCGGGACGGCCGGAAGCCGTCCACCGCCATGCCCCAGAGCAGCGAACCGGCGACGAACACCCCGCCGTACGCGGCCAGCACCCGCCCGAAGTGGCTGTCCGGCTGCAGCGCCGCCACGAAGCCGTACGCGCCGAGCGCCACCACCCCGAACCCGGCCAGCCACCAGGGCCGTTGCTCGCGCACGCTCTGCCAGACCAGCCAGCAGCCGCCGATCTCGGCGACTGCGGCGAGGGCGAACAGGGCGGCGGAACGCAGGACGGTCATGACTGCCCAGCGTACGTGCCCGGCGTGCGTGCCCCGGGTGCGCGCCTCGGATGCGTGGCCCGGCGTGTGCCCGGCGTGCGTGCCCCGGCGTGCGTGCCCCGGGGTGCGTGCTCAGGTCTGCCGGTACGTCGCCAGGAAGCGCCCGATCCGGTTGATCGCCGTCTCCAGGTCGTCGGCGCGCGGCAGGGTGACGAAGCGGAAGTGGTCCGGGCGGGGCCAGTTGAAGCCGGTGCCCTGGACGACGTGGATCTTCTCGCGCAGCAGCAGGTCCAGCACGAACCGCTCGTCGTCGACGATCCGGTGCACCGCCGGGTCGAGCTTCGCGAAGGCGTACAGGGCGCCCTTGGGCTTGACGCAGCTGACGCCGGGGATCTCGTTGAGCGCCTTGACCGCGATGTCGCGCTGCTCGGTGAGCCGGCCGCCGGGCAGCACCAGGTCGTTGATGGACTGGTGGCCGCCGAGCGCCGCCTGGACGGCGTACTGGGCGGGCACGTTGGGGCACAGCCGCATGCCGGAGAGCATGGTCAGGCCCTCCAGGTAGTCGGTGGCGTGCTGCTTGGGACCGGAGACGACCAGCCAGCCGCTGCGGAAGCCGGCCACCCGGTAGGCCTTGGAGAGGCCGTTGAAGGTGAGGGTGAGCACGTCGTCGGCGAGGGCGGCCAGGCAGTGGTGCTCGGTGCCGTCGTAGAGGATCTTGTCGTAGATCTCGTCGGCCAGCACCATCAGCTGGTGGCGGCGGGCGAGGTCGAGGATGCCCTCCAGCAGTTCCCTCGGGTAGACCGCGCCGGTGGGGTTGTTCGGGTTGATGACCACGATCGCCTTGGTGCGGGCGGTGATCCTGGCGGCGATGTCGTCGAGGTCCGGGTACCACTCGGCCTCCTCGTCGCACAGGTAGTGCACGGCCTTGCCGCCGGCCAGCCGGACCGACGCCGTCCACAGCGGGTAGTCGGGCATCGGCACGAGCACCTCGTCGCCGTCGTCCACCAGCGCGGTGACGGCCATCTGGATCAGCTCGGAGACGCCGTTGCCGAGGTAGACGTCGTTCACGGTGACGCCCTGGACCCCGCGCTGCTGGTAGTACTGCACCACCGCGCGCCGGGCCGGCAGGATGCCGCGCGAGTCGCTGTAGCCGTGCGCGGCGGGGAGGTTGCGGATGATGTCCTGGATGATCTCCTCGGGCGCCTCGAAGCCGAACGGGGCCGGGTTGCCGGTGTTCAGCCGCAGCACGCTGTGCCCGGCCTCCTCCAGGGCGTTGGCCTGGTCGACCACCGGGCCCCGGATCTCGTAGCACACGTCATTCAGCTTGCTGGACTGCCGAAACTCCATCTGCGGCCTCCCGACCGTCACCACCGCTCCGTCGCTGCTGCTTTGTTCTACCAAGCTGGCACTTGGAAAGTCCAACCTCTTGGCTATGCTGATCCACATGTCACGCCGAAGCTACGACCAGTACTGCGCCGTCGCCCGCGCCCTGGACGCGGTGGGGGAGCGCTGGAGCCTCCTGATCGTCCGTGAACTCCTCGGCGGGCCGCGCCGCTACACCGACCTCCACGCCGACCTGCCCGGCGTCTCCACCGACATCCTCGCCGCCCGGCTCAAGCAGCTGGAGGGCGAGGGGCTCGCCGTCCGCCGCAAGCTGGAGCGGCCGGCCAGCGCGACGGTCTACGAGCTGACCGAACGCGGACGCGGACTGCGGCCGGTGATCGAGGCCCTGGGGGAGTGGGGGCTGGGCGCCCTCGGCGAACAGCGGCCCACCGACGCGGTCCGCGAGCACTGGTACACGACCGCCGGCGCCGCGCGGGAGGCGGCCGTTACGGGGTGACGGCTCCGGAGAGGGAGGGCGGCGGCAAGGCCCCCGTCGCCGACCGCCGCCCCGGACCCAAGGATGGCGCGGACCGGTAAACGGGCACTGTACGCGCGATGAGCGCCGGGCCGCTGCCCGACCCGGCCCTGGGTACCCGCCCCCTGGGTACCCGTCTCCTGCGTACCCGTCTCCTGCGTGCGCGGCCCCTGCGAGCCGGGCCCCGGCGCACTGGCCCGCCGGGCGCACACGTACGATCGTCGGACCGCGGAGCCACCTCGGGGCCGAACTCAGGAGAGCGGAGGCAGCCGTGCCCACCACCCACCGCAGCTACGCCAGTTACGTCGCCGTCGGGGACTCCTTCACCGAGGGCATGTGCGACGAGCTGCTGCACGACGGCCACTACCGGGGCTGGGCCGACCGGGTCGCCTCGGCGCTCGCCGCCGAGCACGCGCAGCGGGTGGGCCGCGAAGAGCGGGTGGGGCCGGCGGACGGGGACTTCCGGTACGCCAACCTCGCCGTCCGCGGCAAACTCATCGGCCAGATCCACGACGAGCAGCTCGCCCCCGCCGCCGCCATGGGCGCCGACCTGGTCACCCTGGCCGGCGGCTTCAACGACGTGCTGCGTCCGGGCTGCGACATCGCCCGGGTCGAGCGGCTGCTCGGCCGCTGCGCCACCGGCCTGCGCGCCACCGGCGCCACCGTCGTCCTGTTCACCAGCACCGACCCCACCCGCCGACTGGCGGGCAGCGCCCGGCTGCTCCCCGCCATCCTGCGGATGAAGGCCTTCGTCCAGGAACTCGGGCAGCAGGACGGCATCGCCGTGGTCGACCTCTTCTCGGCGCCCTGCTTCGACGACCGCCGGCTCTGGGCCGAGGACCGCCTGCACCTGTCCCCGGAGGGCCACCGCCGGGTCGCCGAGGGCGTGCTCGAAGCCCTCGGCCGCCCCGCCGCCTTCGACTGGCGCGCCCCGATGCCCGCCGCCACCCCGCCCGGCCGCGCCGAGAAGCTGCGCTCCGACGCCCGCTGGCTGCGCACCCACCTCGGCCCGTGGATCGGCCGCCGCCTCACCGGCCGCTCCTCCGGCGACGGCCGCCCGCCGAAGCGGCCCGAGCTGCTGCCGTACCGCTAGTCCGCTAGTCCGCCGGTCCGCCGGTCTCCTGGATCCGCCGGCCCCCTCGGCCCGCCGACGCGCTACTGGTCCTCGGCCGGGCTGTCCCCGTCCAGCACCAGGCTCGCCATCGGGGAATGGGTGGTCCAGCCCAGCGCGGTGTAGAGCGCCTGCCCGTCCGCTGTGCCGACCAGCACGCCGGTGCGGGCGCCGGCCCCGTACGCGGTGGCCTGGAGGGACCGCATCACCACCGAGCCCAGGCCCCGGCGGCGGTGGTCGGGGTCCGTCACGATCTGGTCCGGTACGGCCACCGGGCCGGCCAGTCCTGCCTGGCCCCGGGCGGCCGGCCGGCCGTCCTCGGTGCGCACCAGTGCGCGCACGACCCCGCCCCTGGTCCAGGTGGTCAGGGTGTAGCCGGGCGGGAGCCCGGGCTGCTCCGGAGCGAGCGGGACGGTCATCAGGAAGCCCGTCACGTCCAGCCGCCAGCGCGGGCCCAGCCAGGGGCGCACGGTGGCGTCCTCGGCGAACAGCTTCAGCCAGGTGGTGGGCGCGGTGATGCCCTCGGCGAGCTTGCGGACCTCGGCCTCGGTCGGCTCGGGCACCACGTGCCGGGCCACCTCCCCGGTCGGCGCGCCCACGTCGATGCTCCAGCCCCAGGGCTGCTCCACGGGATCGGCGGCGCCCCGGGAGACGATCCAGCCGCTGATCCACATCCGGACCAGCTCGGTGATGCTCGGCTGCGACATCGCCCCTCCTCCGTTACGTAATGGTCACACTGCCTCTGTGTACCTTACCGGGGTGAGGGCGCTCCTGCCCAGTAGGATTTCTGGTCCACGGCGCCGGAGCGGCGCCCGGCAGGTGGAAGGAACCCGGAACGTGCGCGAGACCGAGTCGCCGCAGGACCCGACGGCGGCCGCGCCGACCCCGCTGAACTCCGACTGCCGAAGCTGCTTCGGGCTCTGCTGCGTCGCCCTGCCCTTCGCCGCCACCGCCGACTTCGCCGTCGACAAGGCCGCCGGCACCCCCTGCCGCAACCTGCGGACCGACTTCAGCTGCGGCATCCACGCCCGGCTGCGCGACAGCGGCTTCCAGGGCTGCACCGTCTACGACTGCTTCGGCGCCGGGCAGCGGGTCTCCCAGGTCACCTTCGGCGGGGTCAGCTGGCGCGAGGAGCCGGCCGCCGCCCGGTCGATGTTCGACGTGTTCCCGATCGTGCGGCAGCTCCACGAACTGCTCTGGTACCTCACCGAGGCACTCACCTTCGAGCCCGCCCGCTCCGTCCACGCCGAACTGCGGCAGGCCCTGGAGGAGACCGACCGGCTGGCCGGCGGCACCCCCGAGGAGATCCTCGCCGTCGACGTGCCCGCCCACCGCCGGCGGGTCAGCGAGCTGCTGCTGCGCGCCGGCGAACTCGTCCGCGAAGCCGTCCCCCGCCGTCGCGAGCACCGCGGCGCCGACCTCTTCGGGGCCCGCCTGCGCGGCGCCGACCTGCGCGGCGCCAACCTGCGCGGCGCCCTGCTGGTCGCCGCCGACCTCTCCGGCGCCGACCTGCGCCTCGCCGACCTGATCGGTGCCGACCTGCGGGACGCCGACCTCACCGGCGCCGACCTCACCTCGGCACTCTTCCTCACCCAGGCCCAGCTCAACGCCGCCCGCGGCGACGCCTCCACCCTCCTGCCGCCCACCCTCACCCGCCCCGCCCACTGGCCGGAGACCGCCGCCCCGGCGGCGCCCGCCGCCCCGCGCAAGCCGCGCGGTCCGGGCCGGCCCCACGGCCCCCGACCGGCCCGGGGGCGCCGTCGCTAGCCGTGTCGATCCGCAGGGGTTCGCGCGGGTGATCGGAGCGGGGGATCGGGGCCGGCCTCCGGAGCCCGCCGTGTGCGGCTCTCCCCGGCCTGAGTGCCGAATGCCTCGGCCGTTCTGGAACGCCTGCTCGGCAGCAGCTCGTGCGCGTCGAGGGCCGGGCCGCAGGCGCCGGGGGGCCCGCGAGGCCGCGGAGCCGGCCCGGCGCTCCTGACCTGCGTCGTCGCTCGATCCGCGTCAGGCGTCGATACGAACCCAGGTGTCGCCGGCACGAAGCCGCAGAGAGCCGTCACGCCCCTGCCCGCAGCGCATGACCACGCGGCCGGGAACTCGGATCCTTCGCCGGTCGGTCACGCTCCAGCCAGTGCCGACCAGCTCGGCCCGGACCACCTCGATCGACCGACGGTTGTGATCGCGCTTGGTCAGGACCGCACGACTGCCGCGCACGGCGAACCCGTCCGGGGCGGCCACGGGGCTGCGCCAGCTGGTCACCTCATCCGTGGAGGGCGTGATCCGTGTCAGGAACGTGCCCCCACGGCTTGTGCCGGAGTACCAGACCAGCCACACGCGGTCTCCTTCGGTGGCGGAGGTGCAGCCTTCCAAGGGCGCATCAGGAAGTCGGCCTCGCGGCACCCACGTCGCCTGGCCGTCGGCACTCCAGCCGGCAAGGCCCGCTGCCGACTCCGGGTGGCCACCGTAGATCCCTTCGTCACCGTAGGCCGTCCAGATCGACCCACCACGATCGGTCGTCAGAACGGGTATGTCGTCACCGATGCAGAAGCTGCTCTCCTGGTGGTCCTCTGGAGATCGCACGACGGCGTTCGGCGGCCAAAGCCCCGCGTCATCCCTGAACGTGCGACCGCTCGCCATGAGAAGGCGCGAACCAGGGAGGAGCGCGATGTGACTGGGGTGTTCCGGTATGTCCGTCACCAGCCGGCGCTCCACCGATCCGTCCGTCCGGCGGGTCACCAGCACCCCGTCGAACGGGAGGTCGGGCCTCCATCCGACCCAGCCCTTGACGTGGCGGCTTCGGCGGAGGTGTCGTCGATGCACCAGCAGAACAGCGAGCTCTCCTGTGGGCCCGGCCGTCCACCACAGCGGGCGCCACCCTGCCCAACGATCGGCAGCGGGCAGCCTCCAGGCCTTCTGCAGTTCACTGACCGTCGGCACCGCAGCCCCCTCGCGATCGCAGCACCCGGATGCCGGTGCTGTCGAGGGGAGTGTAGGGGCGCCGCCACCGGCCCCCGGTCGGCGACCGGCCCGGGGGCTCAGGCGCCGGCGTAGCCCCGGGTCAGCAGGTCGAAGGCGCGGTCGGCGGCGGCGACCGCCTCGGGGTGGAGTTCGTCGGCGGTGCGGCCGTCGTGGTGGATGCGGTGCCAGGTGCGCAGGGCGAGGACGCGCTGGGTGGCGGTGACCTGGGCGGCGAGCAGGGGAGCGGTGAGCTCGTGGGGCGGGGCGAGGTCGGGGTCCTCGCGCAGGGCGTCGGCGAGGGACTGTTCGGCGCGGGCGGTGTAGGCGCCGACCCGGGCGGCCAGGCTCGGGGTGCCGTACACCAGGCCGGTGAAGGCCAGGACCTGGGGGTGGTCGTTGAGGCCGGTGACCGGGTCGCGCCGGGCCAGGCCGTCCAGGAAGTCCCGGCGCAGGGCGTCGAGCGCCAACTCGTCGGCGCCACGGCCCCGGACCACGTCGGCGGCCTGGTCCTGGTGGTCGGCGAAGCGGTGGACGACCAGGTCCTCCTTGCTGGGGAAGTAGCTGAACAGGGTCGGCTTGGAGACCTCGGCGGCGGCCGCGACGTCCGCCACCGACACCTGGTCGAAGCCGTGCTCCAGGAACAGCGCGATGGCCGCCTCGGAGATCGCCCGCCGCGTCCGCTCCTTCTTGCGCTCCCGCAGTCCACTCATGCGGACTAGGCTAGCAGCCGGAGTTGACCGGGGCAGGTTTCTGACCTGGTTCGGCGTCGTCGGCAGTGCGAAGAGGTGGGCGCCCAAGCGCGAGGACGGTCAAGCATTCCAACGGCCTGGCCGACCCGTGCCGTTGGCGGCGCGAGCGGGACCGGGGGCGACCCGGTGCGGGACGGCCCGCGGAGCCGGCGTCCGGGCAGCCGCCGGTCACCTGCCGCGATCGGCGAGGACCTCGCGGACGACGTACCGGGCGTTGGCCGTGCGGGCCTGGTCGGTGTGCCGGTAGTAGGGGATCGTCACCAGGGCGATGGAGAAGGCCCAGGCGCGGGCGCGGGCCCACATCGCGTCGTCCACGTGCAGGGCGGACCGGAAGGCGGGGCGGGCGGAGGCCGGGAGCAGGTACCAGGCGGCGATCAGGTCGGCGGTGGGGTCGCCGACGCCCATCAGGGCGAAGTCGAGGACGGCGGCGAGCCGGCCGGTTCTGGAGAGCAGCAGGTTGCCCGGGGTGAGGTCGCCGTGCATCCAGACCGGCGGGCCGTCGTACTCGGGGAGCCCGAGGGCCTTGTCCCACAGGGCGGTTGCGGCCGCGGTGTCGATGGCTCCGGCGAGCTGGGCGATCGCGGCGCGGGTGGCGCCGTCCCGGGAGGCGAGCGGGACGCTGCGGGGCCCGACCGGGGCGCCCGACGGGTCGACCGCGCGCAGGGCGTTGACGAAGCCGGCCAGGTCGCGGGCCAGCGCTCCGGGGGCGGCGAGGGCGCCGACCGCCGGGTTCACGCCGTCGAGCCAACGCAGCACCGACCACTCCCACGGGTAGCCCGCGGCAGGGCGGCCGACGGCGACCGGTACGGGCACGGGCAGCGGAAGCCGTGGTGCCAGCCCGGGCAGCCACCGGTGCTCCCGGCGGACGTCCCCGGCCGCCCACTCCACCCGGGGCAGCCGGACGGCGAGTTCGGGCCCGAGCCGGAACATCGCGTTGTCCGCCCCGGCGGACCCGACCGGGGTGACGGGAAGGCCCACCCACTCGGGGAACTGGGCGGAGACCAACCGCCGTACCAGGGCCGCGTCGACGACCGGTTCCTCGGGGTGCATCCGGGCGGCAGCGCACATGCCCGGCAGCGTACAGCGCGGGCCTCCGGCCTTCAGCCGGAATCCCGGAACTACCGGGCCCGATGACGTGAGGAAATGGTGTCCGGGCGGCAGACGCGCGGCGGACGGGCGGCAGACGCACGGCGGACACGCGGCAGACACGCGGCGAGTGCGCCCCGCGGTGGCCAGGGCGGCGGAGCGGCCCGCTCCCGCCGGCGTGACCCGAACCCCCCCAACTGGACCCCGCTCGCGCCGGATTAGGAGCGCCGCCGGGCCGCGCCACGCCCGCTGCCCCGGGTGCGGCCGGGTGCCGTCACCGGTACCTGCCAGAATGCAGGGCGTACGGCGAAAGCACTGAAGGAGAAGGTGACCGGCTTCGTGACCACCTCAGTCGAACAGGGGACCCACCGGGCCCAGCAGGCGATCGAGCGGAAGATCGCCGAGGAACTGGGGGTCCGCGAGGGGCAGGTGAAGGCGGCCGTCGACCTGCTCGACGGCGGCGCGACCGTCCCCTTCGTGGCCCGCTACCGCAAGGAGGTCACCGGCTCGCTGGACGACTCCCAGCTGCGGTCCCTGGAGGAGCGGCTGCGCTACCTGCGCGAGCTGGAGGAGCGCCGGGCGGCCGTCCTGGAGTCGATCGAGGCCCAGGGCAAGCTGGACGACGCGCTGCGCGCCCAGGTGCTCGCCGCCGACTCCAAGGCCCGGCTGGAGGACATCTACCTGCCGTTCAAGCCCAAGCGGCGCACCAAGGCGCAGATCGCCCGCGAGGCCGGTCTGGAGCCGCTGGCCGACACCCTGCTCGCCGACCCGACGCAGGACCCGGCGACGCTGGCCGCCGGGTACCTCAACGAGTCGGTGGCGGACGCCCCGGCGGCACTTGAGGGCGCCCGCGCGATCCTGGTCGAGCGTTTCGGCGAGGACGCCGACCTGGTCGGTTCGCTGCGCGAGCGGATGTGGACCCGGGGCCGGTTGGTCGCCAGGGTCCGCGACGGCAAGGAGGCCGACGGCGCCAAGTTCGCCGACTACTTCGACTTCGCCGAGCCCTACACCAAGCTCCCCTCGCACCGCATCCTGGCGATGCTTCGCGGCGAGAAGGAGGAGGTGCTCGACCTCGAACTCTCTCCGTACGACGGCGAGTCCGAGGGCGACCTGCCCGGCGCCAACGACTACGAGCAGCGCATCGCGGCCCGCTTCGGGATCGCCGACCGCGGCCGCCCGGCCGACAAGTGGCTGGTCGACACCGTCCGTTGGGCGTGGCGCACCCGCATCCTGGTCCGGCTCGGCATCGACCTGCGCGCCCGGCTGCGCGCCGAGGCCGAGGACGAGGCGGTGCGCGTGTTCGCCGCCAACCTGCGCGACCTGCTGCTGGCCGCCCCGGCCGGCACCCGCGCCACCATGGGCCTGGACCCGGGCTTCCGCACCGGCGTGAAGGTCGCCGTGGTGGACGCCACCGGCAAGGTCGTCGCCCACGACACGATCTACCCGCACCAGCCCGCCAACAAGTGGGACGCGGCCCTCGGCACCCTGGCCGCGCTGGCGCGCAGGCACGACGTCGACCTGATCGCGATCGGCAACGGCACCGCCTCCCGGGAGACCGACAAGCTCGCCGAGGACCTGATCAAGCGCCACCCCGAGCTGAAGCTCACCAAGGCGATGGTCAGCGAGGCCGGCGCCTCGGTCTACTCGGCCTCCGCGTTCGCCTCCCAGGAGCTGCCGGACCTGGACGTGTCGATCCGCGGCGCGGTCTCCATCGCCCGCCGCCTCCAGGACCCGCTGGCCGAACTGGTCAAGATCGACCCCAAGTCGATCGGCGTCGGCCAGTACCAGCACGACCTGAGCGAGGTGAAGCTCTCCCGCTCGCTGGACGCCGTGGTCGAGGACTGTGTCAACGCCGTCGGAGTGGACGTCAACACCGCCTCGGCGCCGCTGCTCACCCGGGTCTCCGGCATCACCGCCACGCTGGCGGACAACATCGTGGCCCACCGCGACGCCAACGGCCCGTTCCGCACCCGCAGGCAGCTCAAGGACGTCGCCCGGCTCGGCCCCAAGGCCTTCGAGCAGTGCGCGGGCTTCCTGCGCATCCCCGGCGGGGACGACCCGCTGGACGCCTCCAGTGTGCACCCGGAGGCCTATCCGGTGGTGCGCCGCATCCTCGCCGCGACCGGCGGGGAGCTGCGCGAGCTGATCGGCAACGGCGAGCGGCTGCGCGCGCTGCGCCCGGAGGACTTCGCCGACGACACCTTCGGCGTCCCGACCGTCACCGACATCCTCGGCGAGCTGGACAAGCCGGGCCGTGACCCGCGCCCGGCCTTCCGCACCGCCGTCTTCAAGGAGGGCGTCGACAAGATCGGTGACCTCGAGGTCGGCATGGTGCTGGAGGGCGTGGTCACCAACGTCGCCGCTTTCGGTGCCTTCGTCGACGTGGGCGTCCACCAGGACGGCCTGGTGCACGTGTCCGCGCTGTCCAGGAACTTCGTCAAGGACCCGCGCGAGGTCGTCAAGCCCGGGGACATCGTCAAGGTCCGGGTGCTCTCGGTGGACGTGCCGCGCAAGCGGATCGGGCTCACCCTGCGGCTGGACGACGAGGTCGGCCGCGACCGCGGCGACCGCGGCGGCGACCGGGGCGACCGGCAGGCCCGCCCGCCCCGCCAGGAGCGGCGCGGTCCCGGTCAGGGCGGTCAGGGCGGCCGCAGCGGCCAGGACCGGCGGGACCGGGGCGGCCAGGCTGACCGGGGCGGCTTCGGCGGCGGCGCGCCCGCGAACAGCGCCATGGCGGACGCGCTGCGCCGCGCGGGCCTGACCGGCGGTGGCGACGGCGGCTCGGCCGGTCGGCGCTCCGGTCGGCGCTGAGCGGACGGTGTTGAGCAGCCGGGGGTGAGCAGCCGGCGCTGAGCGGACGGCGCTGAGCGGGCGGTAGCGGCGGTGGCCGACACGGCCGGGGCCGGTGGGTGCGGGATGCGCCCACCGGCCCCGGCCGTCGCGTCCGGTCACATCAGGAGCTTGTCCTTGGCCTTCCGGTACTCCTCGTCGGAGATGGCGCCCCGGTCGCGCAGGTCCGCCAGCCTCGCCAGGTCCTCGACGTGGCTTCCACCGCCGCCGCCGCCCTCCGCCGGCGTCCCGGCCGCGTCCCGGATGTACGCCCGGACCGCCGCGTCGGCCTGCTGGGCCTGTTCCAGGTCCCGTTTGCCCATGCTCTGGCCGCGGGCGATGAGGTAGACGAGGACGCCGAGCAGTGGCAGGAGGATCACCAGGATCAGCCAGCCGGCCTTGCCCCAGCCGCTGAGGTCGTGGCTGCGGAAGATGTCCGTAATGATCTTGAACAGCAGGAAGAACCAGAGCACCCAGAGGAAGAGCTCCAGCATCGTCCAGAAGATGTTGAGCAGGGGGTAGTCGGCGGCCAGCGGGACGGCCAACGGGTAGGTGTCCATGGTTGAGTCATATCACCGCAAAACGGACACCGTGGCCCGGTGTTCCACCGTTCCGGTGAGCCCCCGCAGCCCCGGGCCCCCGCGGTCGCCGGAGCCCCCGTGGCCTCAGGCGCAGCCCTCGGAACCCCTCCGCCGACGGCCCGGCGCGGCGCCTCAGCCCCGTCGGGCCCGCTCCCGCAGCTCCACCGCGAGGCCGATCAGCTCGCCCCACCACCCGTCGTGCCCGGTGAGCAGCAGCCGCTGCGCCTCGGCGGCCGGGACGGCCCGGACCTCTACCACCTGCTCGCCGTCCGCCGGGTTGGTCGGCGTGGAGTCCAGGGCGACCTCCGCCCACCCCCACAGCCAGGCCTTCTCCGGGTGCGGCTGCCACGGCCGGTACGGCACCGGGTCGTCGGTGCGGCAGCGGTGCGCGCCCAGCCAGGCCGGCTCGCCGAGCAGGCGGGCGCCGGCCTCCTCGCGCAGCTCGCGGGCCAGACAGGCGGCGACGGACTCGCCCTGCTCCCGGGTGCCGCCGGGCAGGAACCAGTGGTCGCGGTCGTCCCGGCACAGCACCACGCCGCCGTCCGCGAAGCCGACCAGGTGGATGTTGGTGACCAGGTCGTCCGGCGGCAGCACGGTGGAGAACTGCGCGTCGTAGCGGCCCCAGGCCCAGTACTGCGGCGCGTGCAACGCGGGGAAGAGGGCGGCGAGTTCGGCGGCTCCGGCGGTCCCGGTGGTTGCGCCGGTCTCGCCGGTGCCGGTGCGGTCGGTGGTGCCGGTGCTTTCCGTGCTCCCGGTGCTTTCCGTGCTCCCGGTGCTTTCCGTGCTCCCGGTGCGGTCCGTGGTGTCGGTCATTCGGTGATCGTAGTGCCGGCCGGGAAACGGCGGGGAGCGCTCTGGTGGACGAGGGCGATGTCGGAGGTGGCGACGGCGCGCGGTCGGTTGTGCCCCCGGTCGGCCGGGGCGCCCACCCAACTGCCCAGCGACATCTCGGCGGTGATGCCCGGTCCGAATCCGGCGATCAGCCCCGGCGCGCCCTCGGGCGCGCCGCCGTCGGCGAACAGCCGGGCGAGGGCGTCGAAGACGACGGCGCTGGCGATGTTGCCGCGTTCGGTGAGCGTGGCCCGGCTGTAGCGGAACACCGCGGGCTCGACGTCGAGGAAGCGGCAGAGGTCGTCGAGGATCCGCGGGCCGCCCGCGTGCACGATGTAGAAGCCCAGTCCGGAAGCGTCCCAGCCGTGTTGGCCCGCCAGGCCGCGCAGCGCGGGCGCGAGCAGCTCCATCGTGCCGGGCACCCGCTTGTCCAGTTGGAAGTGGAAGCCGGTGTCCTCGACCCCGTAGGAGATCCAGTTCTCGGTGTCCGGCACGAGGTGGGAGCCGTTGCGCTCGACGCGCACCCCGGTGCCGCCGTGGCCGCGCATCACCACGGCGGCGATCGCGTCGCCGAACAGGCCGTTGGAGAGCAGCGAGCCGACGCCGAGGTCGCTCGGCTGGTAGCAGAGCGAGCAGAACTCGCAGGCGACGATCAGCACGTTGGCGCCGGGGTAGGCGCGGCAGAAGTCGTGCGCCCGGTTGACGGCGGCGCCGCCGGCCGCGCAGCCGAGCTGGGCGATCGGCACCTGGCGGGTGTCGGAGCGGAAGCCCATGGTGTTGATCAGCCAGGCGGTCATCGACGGCATCATGAAGCCGGTGCAGGAGACGTAGACGATCAGGTCGATGTCCCGGGCCGGCACCTCGGCGTTGGCCAGGGCCCGTTCGACCACCGCGGGGACGCGGGCCTTGGCCTCCCGCTCGTACACCCGGTTGCGGACGGTGAAACCGGGGTGGGTGAGGGTCTGCTCGATCGGCTGGACCAGGTGCCGGGTGCGCACCCCGGTGTTCTCGATCAGCCGCAGCACCAGGCCGAGTCGGGGGTGGCCGGCGTGCAGGGTGCGGGCCAGGTCGAGGGTCTCGTCGAGGGTGATGACGTGCTCGGGCACGGCGACGGCGGGGCGGCAGAGTGTTGCCATGGTGGGTCTCCCCGTGGGGGCGGCCGTGGCGGGCCGGCGGCGGACGGCCGGGCGGTGGCCGGTGATGTGCGTGGAAGGGTGTGCGGGAGGCGCCCGGCGGCCGTGCGGGAGGCGCGCCGGGAGCGGGAGGTCACCAGGCGAGGGGCAGGGCCTGCGGGAACCGCCAGATGGAGCCGGAGTCCCAGTCGAGTTCGGACGGCGCGACGGCCAGCCGCAGCCGCGGGAAGCGCCGCAGCAGGGTGCCGATCGCGACCTGCAGCTCCATCCGGGCCAGGTGCGAGCCGAGGCAGTGGTGCTGGCCGTGACCGAAGGCCATGTGGGTGGGCGCGCCGCGGTCGAGGTCCAGCTCGTCGGGCCGCTCGTACACGGCGGGATCCCGGTTGGCGGTGAGGTAGGAGACGTGCACGGCCTCGCCGGCCCGGATCAGCACCCCGCCCAGCTCCACGTCCTCGACGGCGACCCGGGCGATGCCGACGCCCTGGCGGAACGGGATGAAGCGCAGCAACTCCTCCAGGGCCTGCGGCAGCGTCTCCGGCCGGGCGCGGAGCTTGGCGAGCTGCTCGGGGTGGGTGAGCAGGGTGTAGGTGATGTTGCTGAGCTGGTAGGTGCTGGTGTCGTGTCCGGTGACCAGCAGCACCATCGCCATGACGGCCAACTCCTGGTCGTCCAGCAGTTCGTCGCCGTCGCGGGCGGTGGCGAGCGCGCTGATCAGGTCCTCGCCGGGATCGGCGCGGCGGGCGGCGGTGAGCTCGGTGAAGTAGCCGCGCAGTCCCGCCTTGGCCTCCTCCTGGCCCTCCCGGCTGCCCGGGCCCATCCGCATCATGGCGACGGCCCACGTCCGCAGCCGGGCGCGGTCCTCCGGCGGGATCTCCAGCAGCTCGCAGATGGTGTGCAGCGGGAGCCGGCTGGACAGGAAGCGGACCAGGTCGGCCGGGGCGCCGTGCTCCTCCATCTCGTCCAGGTAGCCGCTGACGACGTCCTGCGTCCGGGCGCGCATCCGTTCCACCTGGCGGTTGGTGAAGCCCTGGGCGACCAGGCGGCGCAGCCGGTTGTGGGCGGGCGGGTCCATCAGGTTGATGGCCTCGGCCTGGGCGATCGGGGCGGGCGTCATCCGGGGAAGGTCCCGCCCGATGCCGGCGGCGCGGCTGAACCGGCGGTCGGTGGTGACCACCTTGACGTCCTCGTAGCGGGTGGCGAGCCAGGCTTCGCCCGCACCGTGCGGCAGTCGGATCCTGGCGATCGGGGCCTCGGTGAGCAGCCGCTTGAGGAGGGGGTCGAACTCCAGACCGTCGGTGTGGTGGAAGGGGCAGTCCCACACGGGGGTGGTGGTGGTCACGGGCCTGTCCAATGGTCCTTGTCGTGCCGGGGCGTTGGTGTCCGAGCGGTTCGTCACCGTTCCGGCGCGGACATGCAGATGTTCCCCCATGGGTTGGCAAAGATGTGAGTTCGCCGAACTGTTCCCTCCATCGAGTGAGATGGCTGATTGTCATGCGAATTGCGCCGGCTGCCGCGGTACTTGGCGGATCGTCGGGCGGAACCTCGGCGACCGGCCGGCGGATTCGGCGGCTACCGCACGGTCCGGTGGTCCGGGGCGGGTCCGGTGGTCCGGGGCGGGTCCGGTGGTCCGCCGCGGGTCCGGTGGTACGGGCGGCCGGGTGGTTCTCCGCCGCGCCGTCCGCCGCACGGCTGACGCGCCGCCAACCGCCGCCGTTCGAACGCCTATCATCGCGCCATGGCCACCGCTGAGCTGATCCGCATCGTCTCCCGCTCCTCGCCCATGGCGCTCGCCCAGGTCGAGCGGGTCCGCGCCGAACTCGCCGCCCTGCACCCGGCCCTGCGCACCGAGGTGGTGCCGGTCACCACCTCGGGCGACCGCTGGACCGGAGACCTCGCCCAGCTGGGCGGCAAGGGCGCGTTCACCAAGGAGGTCGACGCCGCGCTGCTCGCCGGGGAGGCCGACGTCGCCGTGCACTGCCTCAAGGACGTGCCCGCCGACCGCCCGCTGCCCGCCGGCACCGTCTTCGCCGCCTACCTGCGCCGCGACGACATCCGCGACGCACTGGTCCACCCCGGTGGCCTGACCCTCGCCGAACTCCCGGCGGGCACCCGGATCGGCACCTCCTCCGTCCGCCGCATCGCCCAACTCGCCACCTCCCACCCGCACCTGGAGTGCGTCCCGATCCGCGGCAACGCCAACAGCCGGCTGGCCAAGCTGGCGGCCGGGGACGTCGACGCGCTGCTGCTCGCCGTCTCCGGCCTGGAGCGGATCGGCGAGCCGGAGCGGATCACCGAGGTGCTCGGCGTGGAGGGGATGTGCCCGCCGATCGGCGCCGGCATCCTGGTGCTGCAGTGCCGGGAGGACGACACCGCGACCATCGAGGCCGTGAGCGGGCTCGGCCACCACGACACCTGGCGCGAGGCGGCGGCCGAGCGGATGTTCCTGCACGCGCTCCAGGGGCACTGCAACAGCCCGATCGCCGGCTACGCCAAGGCCGAGGCGGACGGCCGCCTCTCGCTGCGCGGCCGGGTCTTCAGCCCGGACGGCAAGCGGGTGCTGGACGCCCACGAGTGGGCGGGCGCGCTCAGCCCCGAGGACCTCGGCACCTCGGTCGCGCTGGCGCTCAAGCGGCAGGGGGCGCAGGAGCTGATCGCCGCGATCCCGCACTGAGCACGGCCCTGCTCCGGCGCCCGGCTTCCGCGGGCTCCGGCGGGGGAGAGCGACGGAGAACCGGGTGGGTGTCCGGGGCGTCCGTTGAGGCGTGATCAGTGCGGTGCTCGGCGGGATGCCGAATTTCTGGCCCGGGCTGCTGCTCTCGCTGGTGCCGGCGGCTCTGCTGAACCGGCCGGTGGGGCGGCTGCTCCGGGCCCACTGGGTGGTCGGCTTCCTGCTGCTGCTCGGGCTCGGCGGGGTGGTCGTGGCGACGCTGCTGCCGGAGGCCTTCCGGCTGTCCGAGGCCGTCGTGCGGCACTGCACGGTGCGCGGCGGCCGGCCGCGCTCACCGTACGAACTGCTGCACGTGCGGCACATCGAGCTGAAACTGGCGACCTACGCCCCGGTGGGCTTCGCCGCGGCCCTGGCGGGGACGCGGCGGCGGGCGGCGGTGGCGCTGCTGGGCACCGCCGTGCTGCCGTTCGCGGTGTCGGCGCTGCAGTACGCGGTGCCGGCGATCGGGCGCAGCTGCGACGTCCAGGACGTCTGGGACGGGGTGCAGGGGGTCGTGCCGGGCGCGGCGCTGGGCCTGGTGGCGGGGCCGGTGGGGCGGACGGTGACCAGGGCCCGGGCCCGGGTGCCGTCGGTGTGACGGAGCCGCGGCCCGGGTCGGCATCGGGCCCGCGATGCGCCGGGGGCCGATCACCTTCGCCCTGGCGGTCGCCCACCGCCGTCGCCGCCGCCGTACCGCGTGAACTCCGCTGCACGGGAGGTCGGACCCGCCGACTTCCCGCGCACACGGCCCCCTCGTTGCCTTCTTCGCCGAACTCGGCGGCGTCGACCACCTGGTGGTCGCGGTCAGCGGCGCGGCCGGCAGCGGCCCCTTCGCCGGGCTCGACCTGGCCGACCTCGCCGCCGGGTTCGACGCCGAGTTCTGGGCGCAGGTCCGGGTCCTCCAGGCGGCGCTGCCGCATCTGCGCGAGGACGGTTCGGTCACCCTGATCACCGCCGCCTCCGCACGCGCCGCCATCCCCGGCACCGCCGGTCTGGCCGCCATCAACGGTGCGCTGGAGGCGATGGTGCCGCCGCTGGCCGTCGAGCTGGCCCCGCTGCGGGTCAACGCCGTCTCGCCCGGTGTCATCGACACCCCGTGGTGGGACCGCGTCCCTTCCGAGCAGCGCACCGCACTGTTCTACGGGCTGGCCGCCACCACCCCGGTCGGGCGGGTCGGCCGCCCCGAGGACGTGGCCCGGGCGATCCACATGCTGGCGGCGAACACTTTCGTCACCGGCGTGGTCCTCGACTGCACCGGCGGGGCCAACCTGCCCACCGGCCGCTGAGCCCACCGGCGGAGCCGCCCCGGGCCGGACCGGAGCCGCCCCGGGCCGGACCGGCCCCGCGCGGCCGGGCCCGGACCGACCCAGGGAGGCCGGCCCCGGACCCCGCGCGGCCCGGGCCGGCCCGCCTGCTACCGCTCGCGGCGCGTCACCACTCCGCCACCCGGTAGTCCTTCAGGAACACCCCCGACACGGGATGCCCCGCCTCGCCGCGCACGATCGGGTCGTACACCCGGGCCGCGCCGTCCACGATGTCCAGCGGAGTGCGGAAGCCCCGAGCGGCGATCCGGGTCTTCTTCGGCGCCGGGTTCTCGTCGGTGATCCAGCCGGTGTCGACGGCGCACATGTGCACGCCCCGGGTGGCGAGGTCGGCCGCGCTGGTGCGGGTGAGCATGTTGAGCGCGGCCTTGGCCATGTTGGTGTGGGGGTGGCGCGCGGTCTTGTTGCGGACCGCGAACCGGCCCTCCACGGCGGTGACGTTGACGATGTAGCGGGCCGGGTGGGCGGAGGCGAGCAGCAGCGGCAGCAGCCGGTCGCAGAGCAGGGCCGGGGCCAGGGCGTTGACCAGCTGGGTCTCCAGCACCTCGGCCGGGTCGAGCGAACCGAGGGTGGTGGACCAGGAGTTGGCCGGCGCGAGGTCGGGCAGCAGCCCGGCCTCGTCCGTGAGGTCCAGCAGTGATCCGCCGCCGTCCGAGGGGAGTTGGGCCGCCGCACCGGAGAAGGGGCGGAAGCCGGGGGCGTGGGTGATCGCCCGGCGGTCGGCCGGGGGCAGCGCGGTGGACTCGCCCGCGGCCAGCAGGGCGTAGGACTCCGGCGGACGGCGCAGGGTCTGCGCGGCGTTGTTGACCAGGATGTCCAGCGGGCGGCCGTCCGCCCGCAACTCCTCGGTCAGCCCGAGGACCTGGCGCGGGTCGCGCAGGTCGACGGCGACCACGCTCAGCCGGTCCCACCAGAGCTCGCTGCCCTCGGCGGCGCGGAAGCGCCGGACGGTGTCCTGGGGGAACCGGCTGGTGACGATCAGCTCGGCGCCGTCCCTGAGCAGCATCAGCGCGAGCTGGAAGCCGATCTTCACCCGTCCTCCGGTGAGCAGCGCCCGGCGCCCCCGCAGGTCGGTGCTCAGGCCGCGCCGGGCGGTGTTGTCGGCCGCGCAGTCCGGGCAGAGCATGTGGTAGAAGCCGTCGACCTGGCGGTACGCCCGCTTGCAGACGTAGCACCTGCGCGGGGTCAGCAGCTCGCCGACCGGTCCGGTGGCGGCCGGGGTGAGCGGCGCGTCCTCACGCCGGTCGCGGGCGCCGGTCGCGGTGGCGGCGAGCAGCTGGGCGTCGGCCTCCCGGGCGGTCTGCCTGGCCTCCTGGCGGCGGCGCTTGCGGCTCTCCAGGACGAAGGAGCTGAGTTGTCGCTCGACGTGCAGCCGGGTGCGGTCGTGTGCGGGGAGTGCGCGCAGCCGGCCGAGCGTGCTGCTGAACGCGGCGAGTTCCTCGGGGGTGAAGCCGGCCGCGCGGGCGGCGTCGCCGGTCGGAAAGATCGTGCTGAGCTGGTCGTGGTCGTCCCGGACCGTCATGTCCGCCCCCTCGTGCCGTACAGGTGGGACGGACTGTAATCGACGGCCCAGGCCGATGAGATGTCAATTTCTCCCCGGCGTCACCGGGCGGTCGGCCCGTGCCGGAGCCCGCCGGATCCACCCCGCACCGTGCCTCCCGGTCGCACGCGCCGGGGTGCCGGCGGCCCCCCGGCCCACCGGCACCCCGGACGTCGGTGCCCCCTCGGACGCGGACTCAGCCCGTGTACCGGCTGAAGATCTTCGCGAACTCGTAGGGCTGCTGCGGGATGTTGGTGCACTTCGACAGCGAGCCGCCGGTGCAGGCGTTGGCGTCCCGGGTGGCGTCCCAGAAGGCCAGCAGGCCGAGGTGGTGCTGCTGGGCGAAGGCCACCAACTGCTGGGCGGCTGCCTGGGAGTAGATCTGGTGGTCGTCGTTCTCGCCGATCATCGGGGTGACCCCGGCCATGGCCCACAGCTGGGCGTCGGTCTTGGCCGGGTAGAGCGCCTTGAGCTGGCCGAAGAGCGACTGGGCGGCCTGGACGGCGGCGTTGCCGTAGTCGGTGCCGGACCGGTAGTAGTCCATCGCCATGACGTTCACCAGGTCGAGGTCGACTCCGGCGTCCCGGGCGGACTTGACGATCGCGACGCCCTCGCTGGTCAGCCCCTCCGGCAGGACGGGCAGGGTGAGCGAGACCTTCAGGCCGGGGTGGGCCTGCTGGAGCCTGGCGAGCGCGGCGGAGCGGCGGTCGTTGGAGGCGGTGTCGGCGATCGCCGCGCCCTCGATGTCGTAGTCGACGTAGCGCAGGCCGTAGGCCCTGACCACGGCGTCGTACTCGGCGAACAGGGAGTCCACCGAGCCGCAGGCGGCGGCGAGTTCGGTGCCGCTGGCGCCGCCGAAGGAGAGCTTGACGTCGCCGCCGGCCGAGCGCAGCGCGTCGACCTGGTCCTTGGCCCAGCCGGTGCGCGGGTCGTAGGCGTTGAACCAGCTGGCCTTGCAGCCGACGCCGGTGACGAAGCCCATGGTGTAGCCCTTGACGCCGCCGGACGTGGCCATGGCGGGCATCGACGGGGTGGGCCAGGCGCCCATGTCGATGTACGGGGCGACGGGCAGGGCGGCGTTCGGCGGCGGGGTGGTGGTCGGGCCGCCGGTGGGTGTCCCGGTCGGTGTGCCGGTGGGCGTCCCGGTGGGCGGTGGGGTGCTCGGGCCGCCGCCGGGGCCGGTGAGCGTGATGTCGTCGGCCAGGTAGGCGCCCTGCCCGTACCAGCCGTGCAGGTAGACGGTGACGCTGGTGGTGGCCGGGCCGGTGGTGAAGGCGGTGGACAGCTGCTGCCAGCCGGGGCCGCCGGCCGTCCAGGTGGCCGGGTCGGTGACGCCGCTGCCGGTCGCGCCCAGGTAGACGTACTGGCCCTGGACCCAGGCGCTCAGCCGGTAGGCGGTGTTGGGCTGGACGGCCACGGTCTGCCCGCACTGCGCGGTGTCGCCGTTGCTCACCGCCCCCTTGAGCGCGTGGCTCCCGCTGTGCGCGCCGGAGTCGACGATGCTGCCCGTCCCGGCGGAACAGCTCCAGGGAGCCAGGGCGCCGCTCTCGAACCCGGCGTTGGCGAGCAGGTTGCCGTCGGCGGCGCCGGCGTTCCCGGCCAGGCCGGCGAGGGCGCCGGCGGCGAGCACGGTGGCGAGAGTGAGGCTCAGCACCGCCGTCCGGCCGGTCGGACGGCGGTGTGCGGGGGCGGGTCGGAGCGCGCTGGGCATGGGGGTGCCTCTCGGGACGGGGCCGCCCGCGCCGGGCGGGGCGCGGGGCAGGCGGCAGCGTGGGGGGCTGGTCCGGTGCGGGGGAGCGCGGTGCTGAGGATCAAACTGGACTAGACCAGCTGGCGCGTCAAGCGCTTCCGGCGTCCGGGATCCCGTCGGGGGCGGCTCTTAGGGGCGTTTTAAGGATGGGGTGTCAGTTCCGCCAGCTCCTCGGCGGAGAGCGCGAGTCCGGCCGCCGCGGCCGAGTCGCGGACGGAGGCCGGCCGACGCGCGCCGGGGATCGGGACGACGGCCGGGGACTGCGCCAGGTGCCAGGCGAGGCAGATCCGCTGGGGGCTGACGCCGCGGGCCCGGGCGAGGGCGTGGAAGGGGGTGTCCGTGCTGGGCGCGGCGGTGCCCGGGTCGTCGACGGCGCTGGGTGAGATCCCCCCGAGCGGGCTCCAGGGCAGGAAGGCCAGGCCGAGTTCGGTGCAGAGGTCCAGGGTGTCGCGGGTGGCCTGGTGGGCGGGGGAGAACCGGTTCTGCACGGAGACCAGGCGTGGGCCGAGGATCGCGTGGGCGGTGCGGATCTGCCCGCAGTCCACGTTGGACAGGCCCACCATCCGGACGGTGCCGGCGTCGGCGAGCTCCCGCAGCGCGCCGACGGAGTCGGCGAAGGGGACGGCCGGGTCGGGCTTGTGGAGCTGGTAGAGGCCGATGCTCTCCACGCCCAGGCGGGCGGCGGAGGCCTCGGCCGCCCGGCGCAGGTGGCGGGGGCGGCCGTCGACCGTCCACGTGCCGTCGCCCGGGCGGCCCCGGCCGCCCTTGGTGGCGACCAGCACCCCGTCCGAGCCGCTGCGGTGGGCGGCGAGCGCCCGGGCCACGAGGCGTTCGTTGTGGCCGACTTCGCCGGCGTGCCAGTGGTAGCTGTCGGCGGTGTCGATCAGCGTCACGCCCGCGTCCAGGGCGGCGTGGATCACGGCGACCGCCTGGTCCTCGTCCGGGCGGCCCTCCACGGACAGCGGCATGGCGCCCAGGCCGATGGCGCTCACCGGGGTTCCGCCGATGGCACGGGTCGGGGCAGGGGTGGTGGTCATCGGCGGGACTCCTTGACGGCCTGGGGCAGCCAGTCGGTGATCGGGGAGAAGCGGAAGCCGAGGCGGGTCGCCCGGCCGGTGTCCATCGGGTAGCTGCGGTCGAAGGAGAACGGCGAGGGAGGTTCTCCGGCCCCGGCGACCAGCCTCGGCTCGGTGCCGGTCTCCCGCCCCACGGCCGCGCACAACTCGCGGACGTCCAGCGTCCCGTGGGAGGCGGCGTTGACCGGACCGGTGAAGTCGGCCGCCGCGGCCCAGGCCAGGAAGCGGGCGATCTCCGGCGCGGAGACGAAGGACGCGCGCTGCGGTGCGGGGTGGACGGCGATCGGCAGGCCGCGCTCGATCCGCTCCACGTAGTGCGCCAGCCGTCCGGTGAAGTCGGCTCCGCCGAGGACGTGCGCGGTGCGCACGGTGACGACGCCGAACGGCGCCTGCCGGGTGAGCCGGGCTTCCGCCTGGCGCTTGCCCTCGCCGTAGTGGTCCGCCAGGAACGCCTGGTCGTGCCAGGGGAGTCGGTGGTCCACCGGCTCGGCCGACAGGTCGAGGGCCGACTCGGCGAGGGCCGGTCCGCCGGGGCGGCCGAGGTGGGCGTAGACCTCGACGGTGGAGGTCATGACGTAGCGCGGGGTGCGGTCGGCGAAGACCCGTGCGGCCGCGGCCGCCTGGACGGGCGTGTAGCAGACCTGGTCGACCACGGCGTCGAAGCGCCGGCCGGCGAGTGCCGCCCGCAGCGCGGTCTCGTCGTCGCGGTCGGCGCGCAGGTGGGTCACCCCCGGCGGGGCGGGTGTCGAGCCGCGGTTGACGACGGTCACCCTGGCGCCCGCGTCCCGCAGTTCCTCGACCAGCCGTCTTCCGAAGTGGCGGCTGCCGCCGATCACGCACACGTCCACGTTCCCGTTCCCTCCCGGTCCGGTGCTGTCCGTTTCCGGTGATCAGCCTGCCGCGCACCAGCCGACAGCGGTAGTGTCGATCGAAAGCCCCCGTCATCAGGAGAACTGTTGATCGACGTCCAGCGGCTCGCGGTGTTGCGGGAGGTCGCCCGCTGCGGCAGCTTCAACCAGGCTGCCACCGCGCTGCGTTGCACCCCTTCGGCGGTCTCGCAGCAGATCGCCGCACTGGAACGCGGCCTCGGCGCGCCCGCGGTGGAGCGCTCCACACGCGGGGTCACCCTCACCGAGGCGGGCCGCCTGCTCGTGGAGGCCGCCGACGCGATCGCCGCCGAACTGGCCGACACCGAACAGCGCATCGGGAAGCTGACCGCCGAGCGCACCGCCCTCGTCGTGGCCGCCTTCGTCAGCGGCGGCCGGCGCCTGCTGCCCGGGGCGCTCGGCGGCTTCGTCGCCGATCATCCGGACGTGGAACTGACGATCCTGGAGGCGGAACCGGAGGAGAGCCTGCCCGCCGTCCGCGAGGGGCGGGCCGACCTCGCCCTCGCCTACCACCTGGACGGCCCACCGCCCGCCCGCCCCGGCGACCGCTCCGGTCTGGACTGGTCACCGCTCGGCGAGGACCCGCTGCGGGTCGTGCTGCCCCGCCACCACCCGGTGGCGGCCGGCTACCGGCTCCGGCCCGAGCCGCTGCACCTGGCCGAACTCGCCGACCAGCGCTGGATCCTGGGCTGCCGCAAGTCGGCCGGCCAGCTCGCCCGCCATGCCGCCCTGGCCGGCGTCGACCTGCGGATCTCCTGCACCGCGACGGACTACGAGTTCGCCCAGTCCCTGGTCCGGGCCGGCGTCGGCATCGCGCTGATCCCCGAGATCGGGCTGACCGGGCATCCGGACCTGGTGGCCCTCCCGCTCGCCGAGCCCGGCCCGCGCCGGCACCTTGGCGTGGCCCTCTCCCGCCGCCGCCGCGGGCCCGCCGCGCGGCTGGCGGAGGAACTGGCGGCCCGGCTCGCGGCGGAACCGGAGGCTCTGGCGGAGGAAGCGGAGGCATAGGCGGTGGCGGAGGCCGAGGAACCGGACGCGGACGCCCAGGAGGCGGAGCAGCCGGACGCGGGCGAGGTGGGACGCCGGACGCGGGCGAGGTGAAACCCGGAGGCGCGCGCTCCGCCTGCACCTCTACGGTGGCCCGATGACCCCACGCCATTCGAACGATCCCTTCGGCGGCCCGCGGATCCACTTCCTCGGCGACTCCTTCGTCCAGGGCCTCGGCGACCCGGAGTTCCGCGGCTGGGTCGGCCGGGTGCTGCAGGCCGCCGCGCCGCACGCCACCGCCTTCAACCTCGGTGTCCGGCGGGACACTTCGGCGCAGGTGCGGCAGCGCTGCTGGGCCGAGGTGGAGGCCCGCACCCTCCTCGGCGCGGACCACCGGCTGGTGCTCTCCTTCGGAGCCAACGACGCGGTGACGGAGGGCGGCGCGACCCGCGTCGCGCACGAGGACACCCTCGCCCACCTCGCCGCCCTGCTCGACGGCGCCCGCGAGCGCGGCCTCGCCGCCCTTGTGGTCGGCCCGCCCCCGGTGGTGGGCATGGGCGCGGACCACCTGGAGCGGTTGCGGCGGCTCGTCCCCGCGATGGCCGGAATCTGTGCCCCGCACCGCGTCCCGTTCGTCGACGTCACCGAGGCGCTGGCCGGCGACCCGACCTGGACGGCCGAGGCCGAGGCGGCGGACGGTGCCCACCCCGGCGCCGGCGGTTACGCGCGGCTCGCGCAGCTGGTGCTCGACGGCGGCTTCGGCGACTGGATCGAGCCACGGCCGGGTCGGGCTTGACCTTGAGTGCACTCGAAGGTGAAAGCTGGACGCGTTGATCCAATCCACGCTGGTCCAACAGAGGAATCGGAGCACTGGCATGCGCAACGCCCCGTTCGGCAGCAACGGCCCCGAGGTCGGCGTCATCGGCCTCGGCTGCATGGGGATGACCTTCGCCTACGACGTGGGGAACCGCGACGACGAGAGGTCGGTCGGCGTGATCCGCCAGGCCCTCGACCTCGGCGTCTCCCTGATCGACACCGCCGACATGTACGGCCCCTTCACCAACGAGGAGGTGGTCGGCGCCGCGCTGGCCGGCCCGCACCGCGAGCGCGCCTTCCTGGCGACGAAGGTGGGCATCGTCCCCGGCGGCGCCGGCGCGACCGCCCGGGACGGCAGGCCCGAGCACGTCCGCCGCTCGATCGACGACAGCCTGCGCCGCCTGGGCACCGACCACGTCGACCTCTACCAGCTGCACCGGGTCGACCCGGACGTCCCGATCGAGGAGACCTGGGGAGCGCTGGCCGAGACCGTCCAGGCCGGCAAGGCGCTGCGGATCGGCCTGTCCGAGGCGACCGTCGAGGAGATCAAGCGGGCCCAGTCGGTGCACCCGGTCGCGTCGGTGCAGTCCGAGCTGTCGCTGTGGACCCGGGACGTGCTGGCCGACGTGCTGCCGTACACCGAGGAGCAGGGCATCGCCTTCCTGCCGTTCTCGCCGCTCGGCCGCGGCTTCCTGACCGGCAGCATCTCCTCCTTCGACGACCTGCCCGAGGACGATTTCCGCCGCCGGCTGCCGCGCTTCCAGCAGGACGCGCTGAAGACGAACCTGGCGCTCGTCGCCAAGGTCCGGGAGATCGCCGAGCGGGTCGGCGCTACGCCCGCGCAGGTCGCGCTGGCCTGGGTGCTGGCCCAGGGCCGGTACGTCTTCCCGATCCCGGGCACCAAGACCCCGCGCTACCTGGTGGAGAACGTGGCCGCGGCCGAGGTCCGGCTCTCGGCGGCGGATCTGGCCGAGCTGGACGCGCTGCCGGCCGCGGAGGGCGGGCGCTACAGCTGACCGCCGCCGCGGGCCGCGCCCTCAGCGCTCCATGACCCAGACCAGCTGCCGGCCGGTCTCGCCGGGGGCCCGCACGGCGACCTCGACGACCCGCTCCAGCCGGTAGCCGAGCTTGCGGGGGACGGCCGCGCTGGCGCGGTTCGCCTGGTCGCAGCGGATCTCCACCCGCGCGATCCCGGGCAGCGCCAGCGCGGCCTCGGTCAGCGCACCGGCCGCGGCGGTGGCGATGCCGCGGCCGACGTGCCGGGCGGCGACCCAGTAGCCGATCTCCAGGGCGCCTGGGCCGATCCGGCCGTGCAGGCCGAAGGCGCCGATCACCCGGCCGGGTTCGGCGTCCAGGCCGGCCAGGTACATGAAGTCCGTGCCGGCCTCCCAGGCGGCGGCGCCGGCCCGGGTGAGCTCCGCCGTCCGCGCCCGGGTCGGGGCCTCGGCCGCCCACTCCATCCAGGGCCGCAGATGGTCCAGGTCGGCGCGGACGGCCCGGTTCAGCGCCGCCGCGTGGGTGCTGCGCCGGCGGTGCAGGCGGAGGCCGCCGGGCAGCCGGAGCAGCTCGGGCGGCCGCCCGGGGGAGACCTCCAGTGGGCCACAGGGCTGTGGCTGTCCTCGCGTCATGGCGGCGATTATGTCCTTGGCCCGGACCTGTCACCATCCGGCACCCGCGCCCGCCGCCGTCCGGGGGCGCATCCGGCGCACCCGTGCATCCGGCGCACGGCCGGCGGTCAGAGCCGGACCATCACCTCGTCGAGCTCCTTGCGCCGCAGATCCGGCACCCGCGCCCCCTCGGCCGGGTACCCGACCGGGATGACGTAGGCGGCCCGCTCCTCGGCCGGGCGGTCGCACACCTCGTTCAGGAACCTCATCGGGCTCGGCGTGTGGGTCAGCGTGGCCAGCCCGGCCTGGTGCAGCGTGGCCAGCAGCAGTCCGACCGCGATCCCCACCGACTCCTTGGTGTAGTAGGGCCGCGGCGACTGCGGCCCCTTGTGCACCTCGAACACCACGATCACGGCCGGCGCGTCCTCCAGGAACGGCTTGTGCCAGTCGGTGCCGATCGGTGCCAGCGCGGCCAGCCACTCCGCCGAGGCCCGGTGGCCGTAGAACTCGCGCTCCTCCGCCTCCGCGGCCTCGCGCAACCGCCGCTTGCGCTCCGGGTCGGTGACCACCACGAACCGCCAGGGCTGGACGTGCGCACCGCTGGGCGCGGTGCCCGCGGTGCGCACCGCCCACTCGACCACGCCGTCCGGGATCGGGCGGGTCGCGAAGTGGCGCACGGTCCGCCGCTGCGCCATCACGTCGTGGAAGGCCTTGCTGCGGGCCTCGGCCTCGTGGGCCGGCACCGTCATCGGGGTGAGCGGGACGGTCGGGTACGGCGTCCCGGTGGCGTCCCGGCCTGTGCTGTCAACCATGGTGCCCAGCATGCCCAGCACAGCAGATGACGGCCCGTCCGGGAAGAGGTCGAGACCAGTCGCCGGATGCGGCGGGAGCCCGCGGAGCCCCCGCCGCGGTCGGGCTACAGCTCGTGCACCCGCCCGTCCCGGACCTCGATCCGCCGGTTCACCGCCACGGTGTCCAGCATCCGCCGGTCGTGGGTGACCAGCAGCAGGGTCCCGGTGTACGAGCCGAGCGCGGCCTCCAACTGCTCGATCGCCGGCAGGTCCAGGTGGTTGGTGGGCTCGTCCAGCACCAGCAGGTTGACCCCGCGCGCCTGCAGCAGCGCCAGCGCGGCCCGGGTGCGCTCGCCGGGGGAGAGGGTGCCGGCCGGGCGCAGCACGTGCGCCGCCTTGAGGCCGAACTTGGCCAGCAGGGTGCGCACCTCCTCCGGGGTGAACTCCGGTACGGCGGCCGCGAAGGCCTCGGCCAGCGACTCCCCGCCGAGGCCCTGCCCGGTCCTGAAGATGTGCCCGCGCGCCTGGTCCACCTCGCCGACCACCACGCCGGAGCCCAGGGAGGCGCTGCCGCCGTCGAGTTCGAGCCGGCCGAGCAGGGCGGCCAGCAGCGTGGACTTGCCCGCGCCGTTGGCGCCGGTGATGGCGATCCGGTCGGCCCAGTCGATCTGCAGGTCCACCGGGCCGAAGGTGAAGTCGCCGCGCCGCGCCACGGCCCCGCGCAGGGTGGCGACCACCGAGCCGGAGCGCGGAGCGGTGGCGATCTCCATCCGCAGCTCCCACTCCTTGCGCGGCTCCTCGACCACCTCCAGCCGCTCGATCATCCGCTGGGTCTGCCGGGCCTTGGAGGCCTGCTTCTCGGTGGACTCGGCCCGCATCGCGCGGCCGATCTTGTCGTTGTCGGAGGACTTGCGGCGGGCGTTGCGCACGCCGTGCTCCATCCAGCCGCGCTGCATGCGGGCACGGGCCTCCAGCCCGGCCCTGGTGTCGGCGTACTCCTCGTACTCCTCGCGGGCGTGCCGGCGGGCCACCGCCCGCTCCTCCAGGTACGCCTCGTAACCGCCGCCGTAGAGGTTGATCTGCTGCTGGTGGAGGTCCAGCTCCAGCACCTTGGTCACGGTGCGGGCCAGGAACTCGCGGTCGTGGCTGATCAGCACGGTGCCGGCGCGCAGGCCCTTGACGAAGGCCTCCAGCCGCTCGAGACCGTCCAGGTCGAGGTCGTTGGTGGGCTCGTCCAGCAGGAACACGTCGTAGCGCGAGAGCAGCAGCGAGGCCAGGCCCGCGCGGGCGGCCTGACCGCCGGAGAGCGCCGTCATCGGCAGGTCGAGGGAGACCTTCAGGCCGAGCGAGTCGGCGACCTCCTCGGCCCGCTCCTCGAGGTCGGCGCCGCCGAGGTCCAGCCAGCGGTCCAGGCTCGACGCGTAGGCGTCGTCGGCGCCCGCCCGGCCCTCGACCAGGCCCTCGGTGGCCTCGTCCAGCGCCGCCTGGGCGGCCGCGACCCCGGTGCGCCGGGCCAGGAAGTCGCGCACCGACTCGCCCTCCCGCCGCTCCGGCTCCTGCGGCAGGTGGCCGACCGTGGCGCTCGCCGGGCTGAGCCGCAGCGAGCCGGCCTCGGGGGCGTCCAGGCCCGCCAGCAGGCGCAGCAGGGTGGACTTGCCGGCGCCGTTCACGCCGACCAGCCCGATCACGTCGCCCGGGGCGACCACCAGGTCCAGGCCGGAGAAGAGGATGCGTTCGCCGTGGCCGGCGCTGAGGTCCTTGACTACGAGTGTGGCGCTCATGATGGAGCCGATTGTAGGAGGAGCGGGGGCGGCGGCGGAAAAGCCCGGGGGGGGGGGGCGGGGGGGGCCGGGGCCCCCCGGGGGGGGGGCGCGGGGGGGGGGGCCGGGGGGGGGGGGGGGCCCGGGGGGGCGGCCCCCCCCCCCCCCCCCCCCCCCCGGGGGGTGCTCGCTCGGGTGGGTCTCCGGTTCGGGCGGGTCTCCGGTTCGGCCGGTCGACCGGACCTCCCGACGCGCCGGTCAGGCGGCCCCGGCGGAGGTGCCGGTCACCCGGCCGCCGTGGAGGTGCCGGGGCCCTTCGTGGCGGTACCGGTCAGGCGGCCTCGGCGGACCGACCGGTCACTTGGCCTTCTTGGAGAAGTAGTCGAACATGTGCGCCGCGACGTCCTCCAGGTACGGGCCGGCCTCGTAGGTGTTGGCGCCGTTGCCGATCGAGGTGTCGCTGACCAGGGCCGGCTTGCCGTCCTTGGTGGCGTACCAGCCGCCGCCGCTGCTGCCGCCGGTCATGTTGCAGCCGATCACCAGCATCGCCGGGCGGCTCGGGTCACCGGTCTTGGCGGCGGGCTTGCCGCCGTCGCAGTGCTCCAGCTCGACACCGTCGAACGGCTTGCCCTCCGGGAAGCCGTAGTTGGCGACGGAGGCCAGCTGGTCGCGCGGGGCGTTGAACCACAGCGGCACCGAGCCGCCGACGGTCTCCTCCAGCGACTTGCCCTTCGGGTCCGGGTTGGCGACCTTGATGATGCCGAAGTCGTACTGGCTCCACGGGCCGCCGCGCTCCGGATCGGCCTCGGCCGTCCACTGCGGCGAGACCATGCCGGAGGTCGCGCCCCACTCGCCGTAGGGCTCCGCGTCCTCCAGCTTGGACTTCTGCTTGTTGCCGTTGCTCAGCACGCCGTTGCTGTTGAAGGCCGGGGCGAAGGTGATGTCCGTGTAGTACTTGTTGCCCTTGCCGCCGTGCAGGCAGTGGCTCGCGGTCCACACCAGGTTGCTCTTGCCCGGGTTGGCCGGGTCGGAGACGACGGTGCCGGAGCAGACGTAGTCCTCGTTGCCGTCCTTGAAGAAGATCTTGCCGTTGACGTGCATGTTCTTCGGGAACGGGTGGGCCACGGGCTTCGCCGGGACCACGGCGGGCGGCTGGTCCGGCGCGGTCGGCGGCTGGGCGGCGGTGGGCTGGGCCGGGGCCGCACCGGTCGGTGCCGCGGTGGGCTGGGCCGGTGCCTGGGTCGGAGCCTGCGTCTGGCCCTGGCCCGGGGCCTGCGGCAGCGGCTTCGGCTTGGCGTTCAGCAGCTTCTGCAGCGTCCAGTAGCCCTTGGTCGCCGGGGTGACGACGTTGGCCTGGGCCCACTTGTCCCAGTCCTCGAGCTTCCAGGTCTTCAGCTCTTCGAGCGTCGGAAGCTTGATCGGGGCCGCGCCCGGCTTGCCGGAGGCGCTCGCCGCGACGGTGGGAGCCGTGGTTCCGGCGCCGACCGGATCGGCGTTGTCCGGCCCGCAGCCGGTGGCGACCACCATGGTCAGCGCGGCGACGGAGGCGCCCAGGACGGCACGGCTCGGCCGGGATATCGATGACATGAGTTCAAATCCCCCAGTTGACTACCGCCATGCGGCCCGCTCCCAGGGGTGCGCCCCCGGAGGTCGCAGGCATGGCAGGTGAGGAGTCTGCCATGCGGATAAGGAAGTCCTTACATCCGCCCCCGGCTGGTACGGAGCTGTCACGGGATCGGCACCGGATCGGCACCTGGCCTCCGTCGCGGGACCGGAGCCGGGTGAGCCGGGACCGGAGCCGGGTGAGCCGGGACCGGAGCCGGGTGAGCCGGGACCGGAGCCGGGTGAGCCGGGACCGGAGCGGGCGGTCGACCGGCCGCCGGCGCGAGCGGCGCCGGGCGGGGTGCCGGAAATTCGGTTGCGGGCCCCCTCCGGATTTCCTAGCGTGGAGCTCGTCGTCAGCCAGACAAGGAGAAGGCCGTTGCTCTACTGAGGTCCCGGGACACCGCCCGCCGCGCAGGTCGGATTCATCGCCGCGCGGTGTGAGAGTGTGCGACCTCAGTCACGGCCCCGTGGCGCCTTGCTGCTTGCTGCGCCTCCCCTTCCATGCCGTACCGGTTCCGCACCCGCGGTGTCCTCCCGTGTTGCTCATCACCCCTTTCAGCAACCATCCGGGAGGCCCTACATGGCACAACCCACCACTGCCGTCCTGTGCACCGACCTCAGCTTCGAGTGGCCCGACGGCAAACCCGTCCTCGACGGCTTCGACCTCGCCGTCGGCCCCGGCCGCACCGGACTGATCGGGCTCAACGGCGCCGGCAAGTCCACCCTGCTGCGGCTGATCGCCGGCGAGCTCACCCCGAGCGGTGGCACCGTCCGGATCGCGGGCGAACTCGGCTACCTGCCCCAGGGCCTGACGCTCGACACCGGTCTGCGGGTCGACGACGCGCTGGGCATCCGGGCCACCCGGGAGGCCCTGCACGCCATCGAGTCCGGCGACACCGACCAGCGGCACTTCGACGCCGTCGGCGACGACTGGGACGTCGAGGAGCGCGCCCGCGCCACCCTCGACCGGCTCGGCCTGCACCGGCTCGGCCTCGACCGCACCACCGGAGAACTCTCCGGCGGTGAGGCGGTGCTGCTGCGGCTCGCCGCCCTGCTGCTGCGCCGGCCGGACGTCCTGCTGCTCGACGAGCCGACCAACAACCTCGACCGGGCCGCCCGCGAGCGGCTCTACGACGCGGTGGCCGGCTGGTCCGGCGTCATGGTGATCGTCAGCCATGACCGCGAACTGCTCGAGCACGTCGACCAGATCGCCGACCTGCGGGACGGCGAGGTGACGTGGTTCGGCGGCAACTTCACCGAGTACGAGCGCACCCTCGCCGCCCAGCAGGAGACGGCCGAGCGGCTGCTGCGCAACGCCGAGGCCGACGTCCAGCGCCAGAAACGGGACCTGGTCGAGGCCCGCTCCAAGCTGGAGCGCAGCGCCGCCTACGGCAAGAAGCGCTCGGTCACCCGCAACGACCCGCACATCTTCGCCGGAATGCTCAAGCGCAAGGGCCAGGAGACGGCGGGCCGGGTGGCCGGCATGCACACCGAGCGGCTGGAGGAGGCCAGGCAGCGGCTCGCCGTCGCCGAGGAGGCCGTGCGCGACGACGCGGAGATCCGGATCGACCTGCCGCGCACCGCCGTGCCGGCCGGGCGCACCGTGCTCACCCTGCAGAAGGTCCGGCTGTCCTGCGGTGCCACCGCCGACCTCGACCTGCGCGGCCCCGAGCGGATCGCCCTCGTCGGCCGCAACGGCTCCGGCAAGAGCACCCTGCTGCGCACCATCGCGGGTGAACTCTTCCCGGTGGAGGGCCAGATCACCGCGCCGGTGTCGTTGCGCCACCTGCCGCAGCGGCTCGACCTGCTGGACGACGAGCTGACCGTCGCGGAGAACGTCAAGCTGTTCGCCCCCGCGGCCGGGGACAACGCGGTCCGTGCCCGGCTGGCCCGCTTCCTGTTCCGCGGCGCCCGGGCCGACCAGCCGGCCGGCACCCTGTCCGGCGGCGAGCGGTTCCGGGCGACACTGGCCGCCCTGCTGCTGGCCGACCCGCCACCGCAGCTGCTGCTGCTGGACGAGCCGACCAACAACCTGGACCTCGCCAGCGTCCGCCAGCTCACCCAGGCGCTGGCCGCCTACCAGGGCGCGCTGATCGTGGTCAGCCACGACCTGCCGTTCCTGCGCGGCCTCGGGCTGACGAGGTGGCTGGAGCTGGACGGCGAGCTGAGGGCGGTGGACCCGATGTGACGGGGGAGCGGGTCGCGAGGCCCGGGAGCGGGCGCCGGGGCGGGAGCGGCGGTACCGGCCGCCGCGTCCTCACCGGGGCCGCTCCCCGCTGCCCGGGCAGCCCTGGCTGCCCCGGCCGCTCCGCGCGTCCTCGGCGAGCACCCGGCGGGCCGTGCTCAGGGCCGAGTCCCTGAGCCCGGCCAGCTCGTCGGGGGTGAACACGGCAGTGCGGACGTCCGGCGGGATGCCCGCACCGTCGAAGGTGCCGCCGTTGCGGGTGAGGTACTTCTCGTTCGGCAGGACGACCAGCAGATCTGGTGAGACGGGCTTGAGCAGCACGTCGGAGAAGACGCCCTGGGTGTCCTCGCCGATCCTGGTCACGAGCGGGCAGCGCCCCATCAGGGCCTGGGTGAAGGTCTCCGCCGCGCTGGCCGAGATCGAGGAGGTGAGCACCGCGACCGGTCCGGTGAAGGGCGGGGAGGCCGAGGGCCGTACCGGGATCGGCTCGGGGCGGGTGAACTTCGTCGGGTCGGCCGGGTCGTCGCGCGCCGTCTTCCGGTAGGCGAGGTACGGGCGGTCGGTGAGCCGGGCGGCGATGTGCAGCCCGAGCGCGTCGGAACCGCCGCCGTTCAGCCGTACGTCGACGACCAGGCCGCGGAGGCGGCCGGGCCCGGCCGACAGGGCGTCCAACGCCCGGTCCAGTTCGGCGGCCTGGCTGCGGTAGTCGCCGTCGGTGTAGGCGTCGAAGCTGCTCACCCGCAGGTAGCCGAGGCCGTCCGGGAGTCGGCCCACGCCGAGCTTCCCGTCGGCGAAGAGCTGCTCCGGGCCGGTGAGTTGGGCGGCGGATGCCTGACGGGCCCGCTCGGTCAGCTCCTTGGTGCGCTGCGTCGTGCCGGGCCGCCGGCCGCCGAACACCGGCCGCAGCTGCCCGTCGACCGACCGGAGCAGCCCGGTGTGCGCGTCGCCCAGCGGCCGGAGCATGTCGGTGAAGACGTCCTGAAGCTGTTCCACCGTCGTCGCCGGGGTGATCCTGCGCCGCTGCTCGTCCCGGACGGCGTGCCAGTCGATGCCCTTGGCCGCGAAGAAGGGGTAGTTCTCCTCGAACGTCTCCCAGAACCGGTCGAAGGCGGCGAGCGGGTCGTTCGGCGCCGGGCGGGTGCACAACGGCGGCAGGGCGTCGAGCCGCACGAGCGTCTTGGTGCCGACGTCGCCCTCCTCCCGCTCGAGCGCGCGGTTCGGGCCGCGCGGCGTGAGCGTCAGTGCGTCGGTGCCCTGGACGTAGCGGGTGGTGCCGTCCGGCTCGGGCGGGCCGGCCTGCGTCGCGGTGAACCATCCGGGCACGCAGCTGTGGGCGGTGATGTCGTAGGTGGTCAGCCGGCCCCCGGCGACGGTCATCACCGTGCCGTAGCCGTCCGTCCGCCACACCCCTTCCGGCGCCGTGGCCGCGGTCGTGGTGGCCGCGGTCACCGGTCCGACCGTGGCGACCGCCGTCGCCGCGCCGACCGTGGTGGCCACCGCGACCGTCGCCGCCAGGGCCAGCGCCGCGGCCGCCGACCTGCCGGCCCCTGGGCGCGTCGTCCTCCTGGGCTCGTACGTCATTCCCGGCCTCCGCCGAATCCCCGGTCTCCCCCGCGGAACCCCTCCGCCACCGCGCCCTCGACGCTACGCCCGGCTGCGCCGGTCGGGTGCCGTCCGACGCGCCGTACCCGCGTCCTCAGCCGCGCCCGCTTCCCCTCCCCCCTGTGTCCTCTCCGGCCCGCCGCCGGACGGGCGGGCGGCCCCGGGAACGACCGCCGGCGGGGGCCGCCGGCCGGCGGGGGCCATCGGACGACGGGGGGAAACGCGTCGGTGGCTCCTCCAACTCCGGTGCGCTGCAGTACCATCGGCTACATGCCTGCGCTCAACATCGAGTACACGGAGCACGAGCTCGCCGCGATCCGCGAGGCCGCCGCCGCGGACGGCAAGACGGTGAAGGCGTACGTCCACGACCTGAGCGTGCGGGAGCAGCAGCGCCGGGTCTTCGTGAACCACGCGGTGGCGTTCTGGAAGGCGCACCGGGCGGAGTTCGACGCCGCGTTCCCGGAGGACGCGCCCGCCGCGTGAGGGCCGGGGCGGGCGCGGGAGGCCGGGGCGTGGTGGAGATCGGGCCGCCGTGAGGGGCGAGGGCGTGACGCTGCTGCACGTCGACCTGCGCTGGTTGCTCGACGTGCAGGAGTCGGCCTCTCCGGAGGACCTCAGCGTGCGGGACTACTCCGCCCTGCAGGCCGCGGTGGCCCGTCACCGGGTGAACACCGCCCAACTCGGCCACGACGCCGATCCCGCCTGGTGCGCGGCCACCCTGATGCACACCATCGTGCTGCTGCGTCCGCTCCCGGTGCGCAACAACCTGTTCGCCTGCATGACGACGGCCGCGTACATGCACGCGGCCGGAGAGGGCATCGACGCTCCGTACGGAGCGCTGGTCGAGCTGGCCCGGGACATCGCCGAGGGCCGGGCGGACGTGTACGAGGCGGCCGACCGGGTCCGCGCCTGGCGGATCTGAGGACCCGCCCGGAATAAGGGCCGACCGCCGCCCACCCCGTGCCCGCCGGTCAGGCGCCGGCGTCGTGCGCGCCCGCGTCGTCCAGCCGTGTCAGGCGCGCGTGGGCCGGAGTTTGGCCGCGACCAGGGTGCCCAGCCGGTCGAGCCCGACGACGAGCGCGGCGAGCACGACGAACTCGACGGTCAGCTGGGCGATCTGGCCCCAGACGTACCCGTAGCCCTCGGTGGTCGGGTCGAAGAAGAAGTACGGGTACGGCGTCGGGAAGTCGGCGAACAGCGCGTTGCGGGCGAGCACGATCGCCGCGTAGCCGAGCGGGAAGGCCAGCCAGAGCGGGATGTCCCGCCAGGCCGCCGCGTTGCGCGGCTTGAGCAGCAGCCAGTCGGCGAGCACCGCCACCGGCGTCACGTAGTGCAGGAAGAAGGACGACCAGTGCGCCAGCCGGTCCGGGCCGCCGACCAGGCCGGGCAGCGGGCTGGCGCCGTGCTGGAGCAGGATGTGCGAGACCAGCCCGGTGATCAGGATGTACAGCGTCGCGGCGCCGCGCAGCCGGGGCGCGGGCGCGTCCACGGTGTCCCGCTTGATCATCCAGTACACCGCGCCGATGAAGTAGCCGAGCACGATGACGTTGCTCTGCACGGTGAAGTACACCAGCGACGACGTCCCGAGGGACAGGCCGAGGGCCGCCGAGAGCACGATGCCCATGCGCCACCACAGCGCGGGGCGGGTCCGGACTGTCATGGGGGCCACCAGTTCGTTCTCGGGCGGTACGGGAGGAATCGGACGCCGGGCGGGCGCCGGGGGACGGCACGGGGCGAAGGGGAACAGCGGGGGAGTGAAGGGGACGGCGGGGGAGGACCGCACTCTACTCGCCGGTACCGGCCGGAGGGAACCTGCGTTCGATCCGGCGGCCTCAGCCGGGCAGCACGAAGCCCGACTCGTACGCCGCGATCACCGCCTGGGTGCGGTCCCGGGCCCCCAGCTTCGCCAGCACGCTGCCCACGTGCGTCTTCACCGTCTCCTGGCTCACCACGAGCTGCCGGGCGATCTCGCCGTTGTTCAGCCCGGTGGCCATCAGCCGCAGCACCTGCCCCTCCCGCTCGGTCAGCCGGCCGATCGGCCCCTGGTCCGCGGGGGTCTCCCGGCGGTCGTCCGCGCCGTGCCGCAGGGCGAGTCGGCGCACGGCCGCCGGGAAGAGCAGCGAGTCCCCGCGCGCGACCAGCCGTACGGCCTGGACCATCTCCTCCGCCCGCGCCCGCTTCAGCAGGAACCCGGCCGCGCCCGCGCGCAGCGCGTCGTACACGTGGTCGTCGTGCTCGAAGGTGGTGACCACCAGGATCCTCGGCGGCTCGGCCATCCCGCCGACCAACTGCTCGGTGGCCCGGATCCCGTTGATGCCGGGCATCCGCACGTCCATCAGGACCACGTCCGGGCGCAGCTCGCGCACCAGCGGGATGACCTCGGCGCCGTCGGAGGCCTCGCCGACCACGGTGAGGTCCGGCTCGGCGTCGATCACCGCCCGCAGGCCCATCCGGACCAGCCGCTCGTCGTCGGCGATCACCACGCGGATGTCGCCGTGCCCGGTGCCCTCGTTCACCCCGGTGCTCTCGTTCACTCCGGTGCCCTCGTTCACGATGTCCCTCCCACCGGCAGCCAGACGGCCAGCCGCCACGTCGTTCCGTCCTCGCTCGGCCCTGCCGCGCTCCCGCCGCGCAGGGCCGCGGCGCGTTCCCCGATTCCGCGCAGCCCGCGTCCGCCGCCGGGGCGGCTGGGGCGGGCGGCGCCGAGCGGGTTGGTCAGTTCGATCTCCAGCCGGGCGGTGCCGAGGGCGACCCGCAGTCCGGCCGGGGCGGGCCCGGCGTGCCGCAGCACATTGGTCAGGCCCTCCTGCACGATCCGGTACGCCTCGCGCGAGACCTCGGCGGGCAGCGCGGCCAGGCCCGGGTCCAGCTCGGCGTCCACCGTGACGCCGGTGCGGGCGAGTTGGCGCAGCAGGTCGTCCAGTTCGGCGAGTGTCGGCCGGGCCGGTTCGGCGGCGGCCTCCTCCTCGCGCAGCAGCCCGAGCACGGTGTCCAGTTCGGCGACGGCCCCGCGTGCGGCCTCCTCGATCGCCCGCAGGGCCTCGGCGGCGAAGTCCGGGTCGGTGCGCAGCACCCGGGCGGCCGCCGAGGCCTGGATCCCGACCGCGCTGAGCGCGTGTCCGACCGAGTCGTGCAGTTCGCGGGCCAGCCGGTTGCGCTGGGCCAGCACGGCGGCCCGCCGCTCGGCGGCAGCGAGCCGCTCCTCGGGGGTCGGCCCGAGCAGGACGGGCGCCCAGCGGGCGAGCAGCGCGCCGCAGGCGGCGTTGGTGCCGACGATCAGCAGCAGCACGGCCAGGCCCAGCGCGGGGCCGGCGAGCACCCAGCCGGGGAAGCGGTCCGCCCAGTGCCGGGTGAGGTCGTCGGACCTGCGCAGGCTCGTCATCAGCACCACCGAGAACGGCACCCCGGCGAGCGTCATCCCGGCGACCACGCCGCCGCAGAACAGGTGCAGCACGAACCAGGTCGCGGCGCGCCACCGCGCCCCCCAGGACCGGCCCGGTCCGGCGGCCAGCTCCTCCGGCCGCGCCACCATGCACAGCGCCCGCGCGGCCGCGCCTTCCAGCGCCCGGACGGTCGGCACCAGCGCGGTGACGGCGGCCATCGGCAGCGAGACCAACAGCGCGAGCAGTTGCAGCAGTACTTGTTCCGCGTGGCCCTGGCCGGGGTCGAGCGCCCCGAGCAGCACCACCGACAGGAGCCAGTACGGCATCAGCAGCGCGCCGCCCAGCACCAGGTGCACCCAGCGCAGCCGGGCCCGTCGCCCGAACAGCGCCTCCATCACCGGCCGCCGCCGGCCGCCCCCCGTGTCCACCCGAGTGACTCTACGTCAGGGGGTGTGCTGCGTCGGAACCGTCGCGCCGCCCGGTCGGGTCCGGGCGCGGCGCCCGCCGCGTTCCGGTCCGCTGCGGGCCCACCGCGTCCTCGTCGTTGCTCATGCGCCCAGCTTCGCCCCGGCTCCCGGGCCGCCGCCTCCGCCCGGCGTCGGATCCCGTTCCCCCCTGCGGGGGATCCCGCCGTCCCTGCCGGGGATCCCGCTTCTGCGGCGGGGATCCCGCTTCCGCGGCGGGGATCCCGCTCGCCCCGGCGGGGGTCCGGGCCCCGGCTCAGGCCATCCGGTGGATCAGCCGTTCCTCCTGGTCGACCCGTCCGTCGGGGTCCGGCACCAGTCCGAGCCGTTCCGCGAGCCGCCGCGAGGGCAGGTTGTCCGGCCGGATGAGCGCGACCACCGGGACTTCGGGGATCCGCGGCAGCGCCTCCGCGATCGCCGCCCGTGCCGCCTCCGCCGCGTACCCCTTGCCCCAGGCGGACGGCCGGAACCGGTAGTAGAGGTTCAACGCCCACTCCCCGTCCAGCTCGAACAGGTGCAGCCCGGCGAACCCGATGATCACCTCCGGGTCCTCCCGCGTCGACACGGCGCAGTACCCGACCCCGTCCCGGACCCAGTCGGCCGTGAACCCGTTCAGCTGCTCCTGCGCCTGCCCGATGTCCCGCTGCGGCCCGTGCGGGTTGTACCGGTTCGTCTCCGGATCCCCGTGGACGGCGAACATCGCGGCCGCGTCCCCCTGCTGCGGCCTCGTCAGGATCAGCCGCTCGGACACGGCGACGACGGTGCGGGCGGCTGCGGTCCGCTCGGCGATGGGCATGGCACGTCCTCCGGGTGGCGAACACCGGCCGATGTAATAGGTACTTGGCAGGTTAGACAATGACAGCAGCCGGTCGCACTCCTTTTTCCCGGCGTCGGACGCTCGCGATCCACCGGGCCCGCGGGCGGCGGAAGTGGCGGCGAAAGCGGCGGCGGAGGAGGTCTTGTTACCGGTCGGTCGCTTCCCTATCATCCCGAGTGTTACAGCTTTACTGTCAAACCCTGAAGGGGTCTGCGGCCAGTGCGTGACACAGGCAGTCCAGCGGGCGGTGCCCGTGGTCCGGGACCGTTGGCGGGCGTGCGGGTGGTGGAACTCGCCGGGATCGGGCCCGGGCCGTTCGCGGCGATGCTGCTGGGCGACCTCGGGGCGGACGTGGTGCGGGTGGACCGGCCGGAGCCCTCACCCCTGGGCACGGATCCGGCGTACGACCTGACCAACCGGAACAAGCGGTCGGTGCTGATCGACCTCAAGGCGCCCGACGGCCCCCGGCGCGTCCTGGACCTGGTGGAGCGGGCGGACCTGCTGATCGAGGGCTACCGGCCGGGGGTCGCCGAGCGGCTCGGGGTGGGGCCGGAGGCGTGCCTGGAGCGCAACCCGGCCCTGGTGTACGGGCGGATGACCGGCTGGGGGCAGGACGGCCCCCGGGCCGCGACCGCCGGGCACGACCTCGGGTACGCGGCGGTGGCCGGGGTACTCGGGATGGTCGCGGCGCCGGGCGGGGCGACGGAGCGGGCTGCCGGCGGGGCCGTGCCGGCGGCGGAGGAGGCCGCGGACGGGCCGCCGGGGATCCCGGCGAACCTGCTCGGGGACTACGCCGGCGGCTCGCTGTACCTGGTGGTCGGCCTGCTCGCCGGGCTGCACCACGCCCGGGCCACCGGCACCGGGCAGGTGGTCGACGCCGCGATCGTGGACGGCGCGGCGCACCTGAGCAGCATGCTGTGGGGCCTGCTCGCGGCCGGACACTGGCAGGACCGTCGGGGCGTCAACCTGCTGGACGGCGGCGCGCCGTTCTACGCGGTCTACCGGGCGGCCGACGGCGGACACCTCGCGGTCGGCGCGCTGGAGCCCCGGTTCTACGCCGAGTTCACCCGTCTGCTGGAACTGGGCCCGGACGCGCCCGGGCAGTACGAGCTCGCCCGCTGGCCCGAACTGCGCGCCCGGATCGCCGACCGCTTCGCCACCCGGACCAGGGCGGAGTGGGAGGCCGTCTTCGCCGGCTCCGACGCCTGCGTCGAACCGGTGCTGACGATGCGCCAGGCTGCCGCGGACGGGCACCTGGCGGCGCGCGGCACCTACGTCGAGGCGGACGGCGTCACCCAGCCCGCCCCGGCCCCGCGGTTCTCCGCGACCCCCGGCGCGCTGCGCCGGCCGCCGGCCCGCCCGGGCGCGGACACCGCCGAGGTGGCCCGCGACTGGGGCGTGCCGTCCCTCGACCCGCCGGCCATGACCACGTCGGCCCCCGACTCCGCCGCAGACCAAGGAGCGTAGCGTTGCAGCGCGAGATCTTCACCGAGCAGCACGAGGACTTCCGGGCCACCGTCAAGGCCTTCCTCGCCAAGGAGGTGCTGCCGCACTACGACCGCTGGGAGAAGGCCGGCATCGTCGACCGCTCCGCCTGGCTCGCGGCCGGGCGCCAGGGCCTGCTCGGCCCGGCCGTCCCCGAGGAGTACGGCGGTGGCGGCACCCCGGACTTCCGCTACGCCGCCGTGCTGGCCGAGGAATTCGCCCGGGCCGGCGCCTCCGGGCTGGCGATCGGCCTGCACAACGACATCATCGGCCCCTACCTCACCTCGCTCGGCACCGAGGAGCAGAAGCGCCGCTGGCTGCCCGGCTTCTGCACCGGCGAACTGATCACCGCGATCGCGATGACCGAGCCCGGCACCGGCTCCGACCTCCAGGGCATCCGCACCCACGCGGTCGACCGGGGCGACCACTACCTGCTCAACGGTGCCAAGACCTTCATCTCCAACGGCATTCTCGCCGACCTGGTGATCGTGGTCGCCCGCACCACCCCCGAGGGGGGTGCGCACGGCCTGAGCCTGCTGGTCGTCGAGCGCGGCACCCCCGGCTTCGAGCGCGGCCGCAACCTCGACAAGATCGGCCAGAAGGCCCAGGACACCGCGGAGCTGTTCTTCGAGGACGTCCGGGTGCCGAAGGAGAACCTGCTCGGCGAACTCAACGGCGGTTTCGTCCACCTGATGCAGAACCTCGCCCAGGAGCGGCTCACCATCGCCGCGGCGGCGATCGCCGGCGCCGAGCACCTGGTCGAGATCACCACCGAGTACGTCAAGCAGCGCGAGGCGTTCGGCCGTCCGCTGGCCAAGCTCCAGCACGTCCGCTTCGAGATCGCCGAACTGGCCACCGAGTGCGCGATCACCCGCACCTTCGTCGACCGCTGCATCACCGAGCACAACCGGTACGCGCTCACCCCGGCCGACGCCTCGATGGCCAAGTGGTGGGCCACCGAACTGCAGAAGCGCACCGCCGACCGCTGCCTCCAGCTCCACGGCGGCTACGGCTACATGAGCGAGTTCCCGGTCGCCCGGGCGTTCACCGACGGCCGCATCCAGACCATCTACGGCGGCACCACCGAGATCATGAAGGAGATCGTCGGCCGCTCCATCCTCGGCTGAGCACCGGCACCCCTCAGGAACCCCCAGCCCCGAAAGGCACTTCCATCGTGACCACCGAAGCGTACGTCTACGACGCGATCCGCACCCCGCGCGGCCGCGGCAAGGCCACCGGCTCGCTGCACGGCACCAAGCCGATCGACCTCGTCGTCGGACTCATCCACGAACTGCGCAGCCGCTACCCGGAGTTGGACCCGGCCGCGATCGACGACATCGTGCTCGGCGTGGTCAGCCCGATCGGCGACCAGGGCTCCGACATCGCCCGGATCGCCGCCATCGCGGCCGGCCTGCCCGACACCGTCGCCGGCGTCCAGGAGAACCGCTTCTGCGCCTCCGGCCTGGAAGCCGTCAACCTGGCCGCCGCCAAGGTCCGTTCGGGCTGGGAGGACCTGATCCTGGCCGGCGGCGTGGAGTCGATGTCCCGGGTCAGGATGGCCTCCGACGGCGGCGCCTGGTTCGCCGACCCGATGACCGCCTACGAGACGAACTTCGCACCCCAGGGCATCGGCGCCGACCTCATCGCCACCATCGAGGGCTTCTCCCGCACCGACGTGGACGCCTTCGCCGCCGAGTCCCAGGCCCGCGCCGCCAAGGCCCAGGCGGACGGCCTGTTCGACCGCTCGGTGGTGCCGGTGCGCGACCGCAACGGGCTGGTGGTACTGGAACGCGACGAGTTCATCCGCCCCGGCACCACCGTCGAGACCCTGGCCGGCCTCAAGCCCTCCTTCGCCCAGATCGGCGAGGCCGGCGGCTTCGACGCCGTCGCCCTGCAGAAGTACCACTGGGTGGAGGCCATCGACCACGTCCACCACGCGGGCAACTCCTCCGGCATCGTGGACGGCGCCGCGCTCGTCGCCATCGGCAACCGGGAGGTCGGCGAGCGGTACGGGCTGCGCCCGCGCGCCCGGATCGTCTCCGCCGCCGTCTCCGGCTCCGAACCCACCATCATGCTCACCGGTCCCGCGCCGGCCACCCGCAAGGCGCTCGCCAAGGCGGGCCTCACCGCCGCCGACATCGACCTGGTCGAGATCAACGAGGCCTTCGCGGCCGTCGCGCTCCGCTTCATCCGCGAACTCGGCTTCCGCCACGACCAGGTGAACGTCAACGGCGGCGCGATCGCCCTCGGCCACCCGCTCGGCGCCACCGGCGCGATGCTGCTCGGCACCGTGATCGACGAACTGGAGCGGCGCGACCTGCGCTACGGCCTGATCACCCTCTGCGTCGGCGGCGGCATGGGCATCGCCACCGTCGTCGAGCGCGTCTGACCACCCCGCCACCGCAGACCCGCAGACCAGCAGACCCGCAGACCCGCGAACCCGCAGACCGGCAGGATCTCGGACCTGCGGACCTGCGGACCTGCGGACCTGCGGACCGCAGACCGGTTGACCGGTAGACCTGGAGAACCTGATGAGCGACACCACCACCATCCGCTGGGAGCAGGACGGGGACGGCGTGGTCACCCTCGTCCTCGACGACCCCACCCAGTCCGTCAACACCATGAACGAGGCGTTCACCGCCGACCTCGAGACCGTCGTCGGGCGGTTGGCCGGGCTCGGGGACGCGCTGCGCGGCGTGGTGATCACCTCCGGCAAGAAGACCTTCTTCGCCGGAGGAGACCTGCGGACGCTCTCCGCGGCCCGCCCCGAGGACGCCGAGGCCGTCTTCGAGAAGTCCATGCGGATCAAGCGCTCGCTGCGCACCCTGGAGACCCTCGGCAAGCCCGTCGTCGCCGCCGTCAACGGCAGTGCGCTCGGCGGCGGCCTGGAGATCGCCCTCGCCTGCCACCACCGGATCGCGCTGGACACCCCGGCCAGCCGGATCGGCTTGCCCGAGGTCACCCTCGGCCTGCTGCCGGGCGGCGGCGGGGTGGTCCGCACGGTGCGGCTGTTCGGCATCACCGACGCCCTGCTCAAGTTCCTGCTGCAGGGCCGCCAGTACCGCCCGGCGCAGGCGCTGGAGCACGGTCTGGTGCACGAACTGGTCGACACCCCGGAGGAGTTGGCCGACCGCGCCAGGGCCTGGATCGAGGCCAACCCGACGGCCGTCCAGCCCTGGGACGCCAAGGGCTACAAGATCCCCGGCGGCACCCCGGCCACCCCCGCCTTCGCCGCCAACCTGCCCGCCTTCCCGGCCAACCTGCGCAAGCAGCTGAACGGCGCGCCCTACCCGGCCCCGCGCAACGTGCTGGCCGCCGCGGTGGAGAGCAGCCAGGTCGACGTCGACACCGCGATGGCGATCGAGGCCCGCTACTTCACCGAGCTGGCCTGCGGGCAGACCAGCAAGAACATGATCCAGGGCCTGTTCTTCGACATGCAGGCGGTCAACTCCGGTGCCGGCCGCCCCAAGGACGTCGAGAAGCGGCTCGTCCGCAAGGTCGCCGTCCTCGGCGCCGGCATGATGGGCGCCGGCATCGCCTACGCCTGCGCCAAGGCCGGCATCGAGGTCGTGCTCAAGGACGTGAGCCTGGAGGCCGCCGAGCGCGGAAAGGCCTACTCCGAGGGGCTGTTGAACAAGGCCGTCGCGCGCGGCCGCTCCACCGAGGCGAAGCGTGACGCCCTGCTCGCCCGGATCACCCCCACCGCCGAGGCCGCCGACCTGGCCGGCTGCGACGCCGTGATCGAGGCCGTCTTCGAGAACACCGAGCTCAAGCACAAGGTGTTCGAGGAGGTCGAGGGCGTCGTCGCCCCCGACGCGCTGCTCTGCTCCAACACCTCCACCCTGCCGATCGGCCTGCTCGCCGAGGGCGTCCGGCGCACCGCCGACTTCATCGGCCTGCACTTCTTCTCGCCGGTCGACAAGATGCGGCTGGTCGAGATCATCCGCGGCCCGCAGACCGGCGACGAGGCGCTCGCCCGCGCCTTCGACCTGGTCCGGCAGATCGACAAGACCCCGATCGTGGTCAACGACTCGCGCGGCTTCTTCACCTCGCGGGTGATCGGCCAGTTCCTCAACGAGGGCGTCGCCATGGTCGGCGAGGGCATCCACCCGGCCAGCATCGAGCAGGCCGCCGCCCAGGCCGGCTACCCCGCCAAGGTGCTCTCCCTGATGGACGAGCTGACCCTCACCCTGCCGCGCAAGATCCGCGACGAGTACCGGCGCTCGGTCGAGGCCGCCGGCGGCAGCTGGGAGCCCCACCCGGCGGACGCGGTGGTGGACCGGATGGTCGACGGGTTCGGCCGCCCCGGGCGCAGCGGCGGCGCGGGCTTCTACGAGTACGGCGAGGACGGCAGGCGCGGGCGGCTCTGGCCCGGGCTGCTGGAGCACTTCTCCCGCCCGGACGTCGACGTCACCGAGGTCCCGTTCGAGGACCTCAAGGAGCGGATGCTGTTCAGCGAGGCGCTGGACTCCGTGCGCTGCCTGGAGGAGGGCGTGCTGACCTCGGTCGCCGACGCCAACGTGGGCTCGATCCTCGGCATCGGCTTCCCGGCCTGGACGGGCGGTGTCTTCCAGTACATCAACGGCTACCCGGGCGGCCCGGCCGGCTTCACGGCCCGCGCCCGCGAGCTCGCCGCCGCGTACGGCGAGCGGTTCGCGCCGCCGGCGCTGCTGGAGCGGATCGCGGCGGAGGGGCGGACCTTCACCGACTGATCCGGCCGGCTCCTGGCTCAGGCGGAACCGGGTGGGGCCGTGGTGCACGCGGTGCACGCGGCCCCAGCCGGGTCGCCGGGGCGGCGGCCGCCGTGCTCCTCGCCCGGTCTCCCACCCGGCTGGTCGCCGGGTTTCCCGCCCGGCTGGTCGCCCGGTTTCCCGCCCGGCTGGTCGCCTGGCTCCCCATAGGGCTCCCCGCCTGGCTCCCCGCCGGGCTCCCCGTCCCGATCCTCCCGCAGCTCCTCGTCCAACTCCTCCCGCAGCGACCGCTGAAAGGCCGTGACCAGCGCCTGGGCCACCATCGGCTGGATGTGGTCGGTCAGTGCCTTCATCCGGGCCAGCTCCTCGGGAGCCGGCCCGCTCTCCCGGTACGGCTTCCACACCGTCTCCCGGAACAGCCGCTGCAACTCCCGGGCCGTTGCCCGGCTGTGCTCCAGCACCACCTCCCGGGCGGCCAGCAGGGTCTCCAGGGGGATCGGCACGTCCACGATCCGCACCCCGAGCGGCAGCAGACCGGGATCCACCCGGAACACCTCCGGATCCGCCGTCCGCTCCAGCGCCCCCATCGCGACCAGCCGTTCCACCTGGTCCTCGGACAGCCCCCGCCCGGCCCGCCGCTCCAGCTGCGCCCGGGTGGCCTCCTCCGGGGCCTCCGGCGTCCAGGACGCCACCAGCGCCCGGTGGATCGCCAGCTCAAGCGGCGTGCTGTGCTCCGGCAACCGCGCCAGGTACCGCTCGATCGCGGCCAGGGTCAGTCCCTGCCGCTGCAACTCCTCGATCAGGCCCAGCCGGTCCAGGTGCGCCGCCCCGTACAGCCCCACCCGCCGAGGCCCCAACTCGGGCGGCGGCAACAAGCCCTTCGTCCCGTAGAACCGGACCGTCCGCACCGTCACCCCGGCCCGCGCCGCCAACTCGTCCACCGTCAGCCGCACCTCCCCCGCCACGGCGCCCTGCTCCCCCATCGACTTCCTCCCGCGCTGGCACACTCCTGCTGTGACAGCAGCAGTGTGACAGTGGCCGCCCCGCCGGTCCACCGCGCGCCGGGGTGCTGTGGGTGCGCCGGCTCCGTCCTGAACGGGCGGCCACGATCGGGCCCGCCCCCTCCGGCCCGGCCCGGGCTCACTCGTTGCCTCGGGCCTTACCGATGGCCGGCCGTGGGCAAGGCCTCGGGGCAGGAACGGCCGACGCCCCTGCCTGCCACCGGGTACGGCGGGTGGCGGACAGGGGCGTCGGGGGAGGGCCGCCGGGAGGCCCGGGCGTTCCGGGGGTGCCGGTCAGACCAGCGCGGCGTGGTGCCGGCGGGTGACTTCGGGGTGGGCCCGGGTGTAGCCCTTCCATTCGTTCATGCCGAAGTCGGCGTACAGCGGGTTGGCCGGGTCCTCGGTGGCGCCGGGGGCGTGGTGGGCCAGGGGGAAGTCGAGCGGCTCGATGTGGGCGTCGAGCCGGGGGTTGTAGAAGAACGGCACGGAGAAGCGTTCGCGGGCACCGGGCGGGCTGACCACGCGGTGGCTGGTCGCCTTGAGATAGCCGTCCGTGGCGACTTCCAGGAGCTCACCGAGGTTGACCACGAAGGCGCCGTCGAGCGGGGGGACGTCGAGGAAGCTGCCGTCCTGGCGTTCGACCTGGAGGCCGCCGACGGTGTCCTGCAGCAGCAGGGTGATGAAGCCGTAGTCCTTGTGGGCGCCGACGCCCTGGCCGGCGCCGTCCGGAGCGGTGCCGGGGTAGCGGACCAGCTTGAGGCGCAGGTGGGGGTGGCCCGCGAAGGCCTCGTCGTAGAAGTCGGGGCGGGCGCCGATGGAGATGAGGAGTTCGTGCAGCAGGCGGCGGCCGACCTCGCCCAGGTGGTCGATCCAGCCGAGGGCGGCGGTGCGCAGCTCGGGGAGGGCGGCCGGCCACTGGTTGGGGCCCTCCAGCCACCAGTACGGGGGCTCGTCGGCGCCGGGTACGTGCGGCGGCAGCTCGGCGCCGATGTCGAGCTGGTCGCGCCAGTCCTGGCTGCCGCCGGTGCGCTCGTCACCGGTGCGGGTGTAGCCGCGGTAGTGCGGGGAGTTGAGGTTGCTCACGGCGAGCCGGTCGGCCTCGGGGAGGGCGAAGAAGGCGCGCATCGCGGTGGTGAGCGCGGTCGTCTCCTCCTGGGTGACGCCGTGGCCGACGAGCTGGAAGAAGCCGACGCCGGTGGCCGCGTCGCGCAGCTCGTCGTGCAGGCGTCGGCGGTCCTGCGGACTGCCGTCGGCGAGCGAGAGGTCGATCACCGGGAGGGCGTCGGCGAGCGCCTGGGTGGAGCCGGTTCCGGATATGGGCGTGTACTGCTGCGTCATGTGTGACATCCGCTGGGTCTCGTCCCGGACGGGTCCCGGTGGTCGACCGGGAGGTGGCCGGAGTCGCGCCTCGTGCGGCGGGGAGCTCCGGGAGCCGGGAGGTGGTGGCGGCCGTTCGGGGCCGCCGTTGAGGGTGGTGGCGCGAGGTTCAGCCGGAGCGTCGACAGGACATGGTCGTCACGCGGAGCAGGTCCACGTGGCGGCGGCGAACAAGGATGAGCACGCCACCAGCCTAGATGACCCCGTCCCCGCCGGGCGAGCCCCCCATGGCGGAGGGCCGCCCACCACTTGTCCGTGGCTGCTCAAGTCCGGGGTCGGTGTGGTGATGGCCTCTCCCGTCCGGAGGGTTGCCGACCGCGCCGACCCTGGTCATGGCCCGGGCCCGGGCGGCCGGGGCCCGGGCGGCCGGGGCCCGGGGCAACAGCACCTCGGGCCCCGCCCCGAGGCAACGGCACCTCGGGCCCCGCCCCCGGCCCCGCCGCCCGGGCTCAGGAGAGCCGTGCCGCCGCGTACGCCTCCATGGCGGCGCGCTGGTAGGCGGCCAGCCCCGGAGCGATGGCCTCGTACGCGGCGCTCCAGCTCTCGTTCTCCGTGCAGGAGCGGGCGATCGCGAGGTACTCCTCCACCGGGACGGTCCGGATCCCGTTCAGCAGCCGGTACTCCTCCTCGATCATGTGCTGCACGGGCTCGGAGTCGGCCGGGTGGCCGCTGGTCATCAGCTCCGCCAGGCGGACCATCCGCGCGGTCCGCTCGCGCTGCCCGGCCTCGATCTCGGCCGGGGTCATCGCGGCGGTCACCCGTCGGGTCGCCTCGGCGTGCTCGGGGAAGTCGCGCAGGCTGGCGTCGACGTCGGCGGGCTGGATGCCCTCGAAGAGGTTCTCGGGGCGGTTGATGCCGGTCATGGCTGTGCCGTCCTTCCGGGAGCGTTCCAGGTCGGCGATCGTGCGGGAGACGGTGGCGGCCAGGGAGTCGATCCGGTCGCGTTCGGTGAGCAGCCGGCGGTGGTGGCCCCGCAGGGCCTCCAGTTCGTCCACCTGGTCGCCGAGGATCCGGGCGATCTCGGTCAGCCCCACGCCCAGCGCCCGCAGCACGAGGATCTGCTGCAACTGCAGCAACTGCCGTTCCTCGTAGTAGCGGTGGCCGTTGGAGCCGATCCGGGCCGGCGGCAGCAGACCGATCTCGTCGTAGTGCCGCAGCGTCCGGGCGGTCACTCCGGACATCCGGGCGACTTCTGCGATGGGCCAGGCCATGGCCGACTCCTCTCCCACGTCGCGTGGACCGGGGCCGGTTCCTCCGGCCCCGGTCACGACGGTAGGAGCTGCCGCTGCGGCAGCTTCAAGTCCTCGACGCCGGAGTCACGCAGCCGCGAACCAGTCCAGCGACTGCCCGTGCGGCCCGGTGTACGCCACCGGCCGCTCGTCCAGCGCGAGCGCGAACAACCCGGACCGGGCCGGAGCCTGGTCGGGGAGGCGCTCCGCCACGGTCGGCAGCACGCTGAGCGCTTCGTTGGAGATCCAGTGCCCGGGCAGCCCGCGCACGGTCGTGGCGAACTCCGCCCGCGCCTCCGGCGACGCGTAGGCGAGCACCGCGCTGTGGAACACCACGGGCGTCGCCCCGGCCGGCACCTGCGCCACCAGGTCCCCTACGGTCGCGTTGAGGTCCCCGCGCACCAGCAGCGGCGGCTCGGTCCGGGCGATCCGGACGGCCCCGCGCAGCCGCTCCAGCCGGTGGGTCTGCTCCGGCCAGACCAGCGACTCCAGCCAGCGCACGTCCTCCTCGGCCCGGACGTCCAGCGGGTTGAGGTCGATCCCGGCCCGCCACACCACCCTGGGCAGCCGATCCCGCAAGGACTCCATCATCGGCACCGGCCCGTCCACCGTGCACTCCAGCGTCACCGGGCTGCCCTCGGCGCCGAACTCCGCGACCACACCGCCGGATCCGCCCCCGGGCACGTACCGGTAGCGGTACCGGTCCGGGTACAGGCACAGTCCGGCCGAGGCGCCCACCTCGATCAGCGCGAGCGGCTGCGGTAGCGAGGCCAGCAACGGCAGCAGGGTGGCGCAGCGACCCGCCTCGTTGGTCTGGGTGAGCCGCTCCCGCATCGTCGCCGAGACCTGCTCCCAATGCGCCGCCACCCAGTCGCGGAAGGCCGGCCAGCCCTCCGCCACCGGCCCGCCCAGGTGCCGCACCGCACCGAACAGGAGGTTCGGTTGCCGTTTCGCGGGCGGCAGTTCCGCCAGCAGCCCGAGCAACCCGGCGTCCCCCGCGACGCGTTCGGCCAGCTCCTGGTACACCGCCGAGTTGCCGCGCGCCTCCCGCTCGGCGAAGGCCAGGTAGCTGCTCCCCGTCGCGGCGCCGCTGGTACCCCGTACGTCCATGTCTCCCCCGTCCCCGGCCCCGGCCCTGTCGCCGTGCCCGGCCCTGTCCCGTCCCCGTCCCGGTCCCCGTCGGACGCGGCGCGGCCTCGGCCGCGCCCGGGACGGTGATCAGGCGGTCACGCCCGACATGATCACACGATCATGCGGTCACGACCAGGTGATCGGACCCTCACCCGCGCCGTGCCCCGCCCCGGCCCGCCCCGGTTCACCCCAGCAGGCCGCCCATGTGCCCGTCCTCGGCGAGCAGCCGCCACGAACGGCCCGGCGAGGCGAAGGCCTCCGGGTCGACGGCCTCCACCAGCCGGTCCACCACACTGCTCAGCAGGGACTGCGGGTCGAACACCGCCCAGACCTCCCGGATCCGGCCGTGCTCCCAGCGCTCCCACTCGGTGCGCAGCCGCTCGTACGTCCACAGGGCGTACAGCAGGGCGGACAGGTCGCGGTTCAGATAGGCCTCGGGCTGGCCGTCGTCGTACCAGTCCGGCAGTTCGAGCCGGCCGGTGGTGCCGTCCAGGGCGATCGTGAGGTCGGTCGGCCAGTCCCCGAGGGCGAGGTAGTCCCGCTGGTACGGCCGCTCCTCCTCGCCGTCGAAGTACTCGGGGTACGCCTCCGCCATGGTGACGAGCGGTTCCTCGCACCCTCCGAACACGGCGCCGCCCAGCGGCAGTCCGACCTCGGTCAGCAGCCGCCGGGTCGGCTCGTGTACCAGGGCGGCGGGCAACCCCTCCGGCCGGAACCGGTGCACCCGGCCCGCCCCGCCGTCCTCGTCCGTGAGCGCCGCGAGCTCGGCCACCAGCTCCGCGCCGATCTCGTACGCGGGGCCGTCCGGTCCACCCGGCAGCGCACCCCAGCCCAGCGCCCGCACCAGCAGTGCCGTCCCCCAGTGGGCGGGGGTGGCGCTCCTCCCGAACAGCCCGGGGTCGATGTCCCGCATCCGCCGCTCGGCGGCCGCCATCACCTCGGCCACCACCGCCGGTCCGCGCCGCCCGCCCAGGGCCTCGGGCCGCCGGGCGGCTTCGCCCACCGCGTCGACCTCCCGGACCAGGGCGGCCAGCGACGCCAGGTCGGAGGCCAGTGGATCGCGTCGCGGCCCGCCGTCGCCGAGGAGCACCTCACCGGTGGTCCCGTCCAGCAGCACCAGGTCGCCGACCGCGGCGAAGGGGGTGCAGTAGTCCGTCTCCCCGAGGACGAACAGTCGCTCCGACCCGCCGGGGAACGGCCTCAACGACCCGCCGCCGAGCGCTCCGAAGTCCAGGAACGCCCCGGCCGCCGGCAGCCCCTCCCGCATCAGGAACTCCCGGCTGCCCTCATGCAGCACCCCGCCGGGTACCTCGGTCACCCGTGCACATCCCACGTCCCCCACCCTCCACGGTTCTGCCCCCCTGACGCACCAGACCCTAGACGAGTAGTTCCGAAGTCGGTCAGTGGTCGTAGGCGATCAGTGAGCGGGTCACGGGCTGGTCTGTGGTCCGGTTGTGCCAGATCGCGCAGG
>NZ_JBIDAK010000037.1:0-74096 GCF_043202455.1 Kitasatospora sp. NPDC048194 | reverse complement strand
AGGCCGCCTTCCAGCGGGCCCTCCGGGCGCTTCGTTCTTTCGTGTTTCCAGCTTATCAGATGTTTTCCGCTCCGTTTTCCGGAGTTTCATTCATCCGATTGGGCTTTCGCCTTTCGGCGCTCCCGAACTCTACCAGAGTTTCTCGGTCCGTTTTCCCGGTCCTTCTCGAATTCGAATTCGAGAACTTCCTTGGGGCTCGTCCCGTGGGGCAACCCGGAGAACATTACGCACCGGGCCGCCCCACGTCAAACCAGCCGTCAACCAGCGGTCAACCAGCCATCACCCAGCCGACGGGCCGGGCCTCAGCAGGGGCCGGACGGAGGCTGAGCCGCAGGTCAGACCTCGACCACCACCGGCAGGATCATCGGCCGGCGGCGGTAGTTGTCCGCGACCCACTTGCCGACGGTGCGGCGCACCAGCTGCTGCACCTGCCGGGGCTCCAGGACACCGTCGCTCGCCGAGCGGTCCAGTGCCTCCTGCAGCTTGGACGCCACCGGCACGAAGGCGCCGTCGTCGATGCCGGAGCCGCGGGCCTGGATGGTCGGGCCGCCGACGATCTTGCCGTTGGTGGAGTCGACCGCGACGAAGACCGAGATGAAGCCCTCCTCGCCGAGAATCCTGCGGTCCTTGAGCGAGGCCTCGGTGATGTCGCCGACCGAGGAACCGTCCACGTAGACGTAGCCGGCCTGCACCTTGCCGACGATGCGGGCGACGCCCTGCTCCAGGTCGACGCAGACGCCGTCCTCGGCGATGACCACGCGGTTGCGCGGGACGCCCGTGGCGATGCCCAGCTCCGCAGCGGCGCGCAGGTGACGCCATTCGCCGTGGACCGGCATCAGGTTGCGCGGCTTGCAGATGTTGAAGAAGTACAGCAGCTCGCCGGCCGAGGCGTGGCCGGAGACGTGCACCTTGGCGTTGCCCTTGTGCACGACCTTGGCGCCCCAGCGGGTCAGGCCGTTGATCACGCGGTAGACCGCGTTCTCGTTGCCCGGGATCAGCGAGGAGGCCAGGACGACGGTGTCGCCCTCGACGATGCGGATCTGGTGGTCGCGGTTGGCCATCCGGGACAGCGCCGCCATCGGCTCGCCCTGGGAGCCGGTGCAGATCAGCACGACCTCCTTGTCCGGGAGGTCGTCCAGCTGCTTGACGTCCACGACCATGTTGCCCGGCACCTTCAGGTAGCCGAGGTCGCGGGCGATGCCCATGTTGCGGACCATCGAGCGGCCGACGAAGGCAACCTTCCTGCCGTACTCGTGGGCGGCGTCCAGCACCTGCTGGATGCGGTGCACGTGGCTGGCGAAGGAGGCGACGATGATGCGCCGGTCGGCGTTGGCGAAAACGTTTCGCAGCGCCGCCGAGATGTCCCGCTCGTGCGGGATGAAGCCGGGGACCTCGGCGTTGGTGGAGTCCACCAGCAGCAGGTCCATGCCCTCCTCGGCCAGCTTGGCGAAGGTCGGCAGGTCGGTGAGGCGCCCGTCCAGCGGCAGCTGGTCCATCTTGAAGTCACCGGTGGCCACGACCATGCCGGCGGGGGTGCGGACGGCCACGGCGAGGGCGTCCGGGATGGAGTGGTTGACCGCGATGAACTCGCAGTCGAAGGGGCCGATGCGCTCGCGCTCGCCCTCCTTGACCTCCAGCACGTACGGCCGGATGCGGTGCTCGGCGAGCTTGGCCTCGATCAGGGCCAGGGTCAGCTTCGAGCCGATCAGCGGGATGTCCGGGTTCTCCCGCAGGAGGAACGGGACGGCGCCGATGTGGTCCTCGTGCCCGTGGGTGAGGATGATGCCGTCGACCTTGTCGAGGCGGTCCCGGATGTAGCTGAAGTCCGGGAGGATCAGGTCCACGCCGGGCTGCTCGTCCTCGGGGAAGAGGACTCCGCAGTCGACGATCAGGATGCGGCCGCCGTACTCGAAGACCGTCATGTTGCGGCCGATCTCGCCGAGGCCGCCGAGCGGAGTGATACGGAGGGCGCCCTCCTTCAGGGCCGGGGGTGCGCCGAGCTCGGGGTGCGGGTGGCTCAAAAGACTCTCCTCACGACGCACGCCATATGTCCGGGGTCCTCCCCCTGGAGACATATGGCGTGCGTACTCAGTGTCGTTTTTCCTACTGGGTCTGTGCTCTCGCGCCTGCTGTCCGGTCCAGCGGCGGGCCCGTGAGGGTCCGGCGAGCCGGGGCGCGCACGTCTGTGTCTGTTACAGGTGTACCCCGCCGGCGGCGAGATCCTGCTTCAATCGGTCGATCTCCTCGGCCGTCGCCCCGACCAGCGGCAGCCGCAGCGGGCCGGCGGGCCGGCCCTGGAGCTCCAGCGCGGCCTTGGTGAGGATGGCGCCCTGGGTGCGGAACATACCGGTGAACACCGGCAGCAGACCCTGGTGGACGGCGGTGGCCTTGGCCACATCGCCCGCCAGGTAGGCCTCGATCATCGCCTTCAGCTCGCCGGCCACCACGTGTCCGACGACACTGACCACGCCGACGGCTCCGACCGACAGCAGCGGCAGGTTCAGGATGTCGTCGCCGGAGTACCAGGCGAGGTCCGAGCGGGCGATCGCCCAGGCCGCGGCGCCGAGGTCGCCCTTGGCGTCCTTGTTGGCCACGATCCGCGGGTGCTCGCCGAGCCGGACCAGCGTCTCGTGGCTCAGCGCGACCCCGCTGCGCCCCGGGATGTCGTACGCCATGACCGGCAGGCCGGTGGCGTCGGCGACCTGGGTGAAGTGCCGGTACAGGCCCTCCTGCGGGGGCTTGTTGTAGTACGGGGTGACCACCAGCAGTCCGTGCGCTCCGGCGGCCTCCGCCTGCCGGGCGAGCTCGACGCTGTGACGGGTGTCGTTGGTGCCGACGCCGGCCACCACGTGGGCCCGGTCGCCGACCGCCTCCACCACGGCGCGGACGAGCTGGGCCTTCTCGGCGTCACTGGTGGTGGGGGACTCACCGGTGGTGCCGTTGACGACGAGGCCGTCGTTCCCGGAGTCGACGAGGTGCGTGGCGAGGCGCTGGGCGCCGTCGAGGTCGAGTCCACCGTCGGCGGTGAACGGGGTGACCATCGCGGTCAGCACCCGGCCGAACGGCGTCTGGGGGGTGGAGGTCGGAGCCATGCGTCCAAAGCTACTCGTAGGCGGTGGGGCGGTACCCATGCCGGTCCAGGGTTCGGACAGGTGTAGCAGGTCAGCGCAGAGGGATGGGATTCCGGTGCTGCCCGCTCGGGGGTTCGGCCAGCACCGGAATCCGTGTCACGAATGTAGGGAGCGGCTACAAAAGCCGCAATCCAGACATGCCAGACACTCTGCCCATATGCCTGTCGTCCCAGGTCAGGGCGCGACTCGGCCGTGCTTCTCGAAGGCCGCATGGGTGAGCGGCATGAGGCCGGCCCAGTGCTGCTCCATCTGCTCGGCGACCATCTCGATCTCGCGCTGCGGGAACGACGGCACTGCCGAGTTCTCCCGCTTGGTGCGCAGCGACAGGAAGTGCATCAGCGACCGGGCGTTGCAGGTCGCGTACATCGAGGAGAACAGGCCGACCGGCAGCACCGCGCGGGCCACCTCCCGGGCCACGCCCGCCGCCAGCATCTCCTGGTAGCGCGCGTACGCCTCGCGGTACGCGGCCTCCATCGCCCCGGTGGCGGTCCCGTACTGCTCTGGCGTGCCCTCGACGAACTCGTAGCGGCCCGGACGGCCCTGCTGGACGAGCTTGCGCTCCTCGGCCGGCAGGTAGAACACCGGCTGCAGCTCGCGGTAGCGCCCGGACTCCTCGTTGTAGGAGTTGTGGACGACGATGCCGTTGGCCAGGAAGTTGTGCCACGGGCCTTCGACGGCGAGATCGTAGGTCATCTCCTCGCCGTCATCGGCGATCGCCGTGACCAGGTCGGCCTTGGCCAGGGCGACCTTGCCGCCGCGCTTCGCCAGCGCCTGTTCGTCGGCGCTCTTGGCCGCGTGGCAGTCCTCGCAGGCCGGCTGCAGGTTCTTCTCGTCCAGCGCCTTGCCGAGGTCGAGCGCGACCGGGACGACGTGGTCGAGCTGCAGTGCCTCGCGGGGGAACGTCCGGGAGCAGAGGTAGCAGACGTCCAGTTCGTCGATCAGGCGGTTGCGCTGCATCGCCGTCCAGACGCCGATGCCTCGGCGCAGGCTCGGCGGGACCAGTGCCTCCGAGGGACGCGCCGCCGTGCCGCCGACCATCACGGCGTCACCGACGGCCAGTTCGCCGGCCTTGCGCCAGCCGTCCGGCGTGAGGATCGCGTGGTCCCTGCTGCACCGGAGCTGCTTGCCGCTCGCGGTGCTGAGCCGGATGAGCTTCTTGACGCCGGATTCCATGACGTCAACGATCGGCGCGCGCTCAGCGAGCAGCGTGCGCTCGTCGAAGCAGCGCACGTGGTTGCGCCGGACGGAGTCGAGCTTCCGGGTCCGCTTGCCGGGGTGCAGAGCGCGGAATTCCGCGACGGCCGCCTCCGCGGCTTCGCGGGTCTCGTGCAGGCCCAGGTGGTGGACCTCGCCCTTGTGCCTGACCTGGGCCCGCCACTTCTCGGCCTTCTTGTGCCAGGTCACGCCGCCCTTCGCCGCCGGCATGCGGTCCTCGACGCCGACGTGCCAGAGCCGGTAGAGCTCCGCGATCGTCCGCCGCTTGAGCGAGCCGTCCTTGCCCTGGAGGGTGATCTCGGTGTCACCGGCCAGGCACCAGCCGCTGCGGTGGCGGTGGAACTCGCGGAACACGAAGATCGGGGCGCTGATGAAGAAGGTCATCGAGTTGTGCTCGAAGGGGGTGCCGTGCCGGTCCCGCATCAGGAAGTTGATCAGGCCCTTCGACTTCTCCGGGTCCTGCTGGAGCGCGTCCAGGGACTGCTCCCCCGCGGTCGAGACCCGGGCCGCCCAGATGACGTCCGAGTCGGCGGCGGCGCTGCGGACCAGCTCCACCGTCACGTCACTGCGGAAGCTGGGGGCCGTCGGTTCGTCGCTCACGCGTTACTCCTTGCGGGTTCGGTGCTGTGCAGCTTGATGGCGTGCTGCATGGTCTTGCGGGCGCGCGGGGTGTCGCCGGCGTCGGCGTAGGCCACGGCGAGCCGGAACCAGACCCGCCAGTCGCCCGGTTCGGCCTCCGCCTCGGCCCGGCGGCGGGCGAAGACCGCGTCGGCCGACGCCCGGTCGATCCGCCCGCCGGTGGTGCGCTTCAGTTCGTCCACCGGCAGACCGCCCTCGGCCTCCAGCTCTCGGGCGAGCTGCTCGCTGGCCCGGCCGAAGCGGACGGTCTGGCGCAGGAACCAGACGCCGATCAGCGGGATGACGAAGGCGCAGAGGCCGATGCCGATGCCGAGCGGCTTGCCGGTGGCGACCAGCTGGACGCCCTCCCCCACGCAGAGCAGGGCGACCACCAGCAGCACGCCGGACAGGACGAAGAAACCGGTACGGGAGGTCATGGCGGGCTCACAGGTCCAGGAAGTGTTCGAGGCCGAAGGTCAGTCCCGGCGTCTCGACGACCTTGCGCACGCCGAGCAGGATGCCCGGCATGAAGCTGCTGTGGTGCAGCGAGTCGTGCCGGATGGTGAGCGTCTCGCCGGTGTCGCCGAACATCACCTGCTGGTGGGCGAGCAGGCCGCGCAGCCGTACGGCGTGCACCGGCACCCCGTCCACGTCGGCGCCGCGCGCGCCGGGCAGGCTGTGGGTGGTCGGGTCCTGCTGCCGGGGGCGGCCGGCCTCGGCGCGGGCGGCGGCGATCAGCTGGGCGGTGCGGGTGGCGGTGCCGCTGGGGGCGTCGGCCTTGCGGTCGTGGTGGAGTTCGACCACCTCGACGGACTCGAAGTACCGGGCGGCGATCTGCGAGAACTTCATCCCGAGGATCGCGCCGATGGAGAAGTTCGGTGCGATCAGCAGGCCGAGCTCCGGGGCGTCGTCGAGCCAGCCGCGGACGGTGGCGAGCCGTTCGTCCGTCCAGCCGGTGGTGCCGGTGACCACGTGGATGCCGTGGTGCAGGCAGTGGTCGAGGTTGCCCATCACCGAGTCGGGGTGGGTCAGCTCGACGGCGACCTGGGCGCCGGCCTCGGTCAGTTCCTCGAGCTTCGACCCGCGGCCGAGGGTGGCGACCAGTTCCAGGTCCGGGGCGGCCTCGACGGCCTTGACCGCCTCGGAGCCGATCCGTCCCTTGGCGCCGATCACGGCGACACGCAGCGTCATAGCGAATTCCTCTCAGACCAGAAGATCGGCGAGCTTGGCGGCCCGCTTGTCGCTGACCGGGCCGATCAGCGCCAGCGACGGCCGGTGCGCGCCCAGCACATCACGGGCCACCGCATGGACGTCGTCGAGGGTCACGGCCGCGATCCGCTCCAGCATGTCGTCCACCGACAGGTGGTGGCCGTAGCTGAGCTCGGCCTTGCCGATCCGGTTCATCAGCGACCCGGTGTCCTCCATGCCGAGCACGGTGGAGCCGGAGATCTGGCCGATGGCCCGGTGCAGCTCCTCCTCGGTGATGCCCTCGGCGACCACCTTGGCCAGCTCGGCGCGGCAGATCCGCAGCACCTCCTCGACGCGCTTGGGCTGGCAGCCGGCGTAGATGCCGAACAGGCCGCTGTCCGCGTAGGAGGAGGAGTAGGAGTAGACCGAGTAGGCCAGGCCGCGCTTCTCCCGGACCTCCTGGAACAGCCGGGAGCTCATCCCGCCGCCGAGGGCCGCGTTGAGCACGCCCATCGCCCAGCGGCGCTCGTCGTGCCGGGGCACCCCGGGCACGCCCAGCACCAGGTGGGCCTGCTCGGTGGAGCGGTTGAGGACCTCGACCCTGCCGGCCGTGCGGACGGCCTTGACGCCGCGGCGGGCCTCGGCGGGCGCGGCGGTGGAGCGGGCCAGCACCGGGGCGAAGGCCTGCTCGACCTGCTTGACCACCTTGCGGTGGTCGAGGTTGCCGGCCGCGGCGACGACCATCTGCTCCGGGCGGTAGCGGCGGTGGTAGAAGCCGGCGACCTGGTCCCGGGTGAGCGCCTTGATGGTCTCCTGGGTGCCGAGGATCGGGCGGCCGAGCGGGCCGCTGCCGTAGATCACCTTGGCGAACAGGTCGTGGACCACGTCACCCGGGTCGTCCTCGGCCATCGCCATCTCCTCGAGGATGACGCCGCGTTCGGCCTCGACGTCCTCGGTGCGGATCAGCGAGCCGGTGAGCATGTCGCAGACCACGTCGATGGCCAGCGGCAGGTCGGTGTCCAGGACCCGGGCGTAGTAGCAGGTGTTCTCCTTCGCGGTGAAGGCGTTCATCTCGCCGCCGACCGCGTCCAGGGCGGCCGAGATGTCCAGCGCGCTGCGCCGCTCGGTGCCCTTGAAGAGCAGGTGCTCCAGGTAGTGGGTGGCGCCGTTGAGCTGCGGGGTCTCGTCCCGCGAGCCGACGCCGACCCAGATGCCGAAGGTCGCGGAGCGCACCGTCGGCAGGGTCTCGGTGACGACCCGCAGGCCGCCGGGCAGCACGGTGCGGCGTACGGTGCCGGCGCCGTCGACGCCCTTGAGCAGGGTCCGGGTGGTGCCGGGACGCTGCTTTACCGCCGGGGCCTGGGCCACGGTGGGTACCTCCAGAGAAAACGCACGTGCGGGGCACGTACGGGCGAACGCGTGGGCAACAGGGTGCGGCCCGCACGCCGGGAGGCGTACGGGCCGCAAGGGGTCAGCTAGCGGCGCTTCACTCGGAAGCGGCCTCGCCGGCTTCCTCGCCCTCGATGACCGGGATCAGCGAGAGCTTGCCGCGCGGGTCGATCTCGGCGATCTCGACCTGCACCTTGGCGCCGACGCCGAGGACGTCCTCGACGTTCTCCACGCGCTTGCCGCCGGCCAGCTTGCGGATCTGCGAGATGTGCAGCAGGCCGTCCTTGCCCGGCATGAGCGAGACGAACGCGCCGAAGGTCGTGGTCTTGACCACGGTGCCCAGGTAGCGCTCGCCGACCTCCGGCATGGTCGGGTTGGCGATCTGGTTGATCGTGGTGCGGGCGGCCTCGGCGGCCGGGCCGTCGGCGGCACCGATGTAGATGGTGCCGTCGTCCTCGATCGTGATCTCGGCGCCGGTGTCCTCCTGGATCTGGTTGATCATCTTGCCCTTGGGGCCGATGACCTCGCCGATCTTGTCCACCGGGATCTTGATGGTGATGATGCGCGGCGCGTTCGGGGACATCTCGTCCGGGGAGTCGATGGCCTCGTTCATCACGTCGAGGATGTGCAGGCGGGCGTCGCGGGCCTGCTTCAGCGCGGCGGCGAGCACCGAGGCGGGGATGCCGTTGAGCTTGGTGTCCAGCTGCAGCGCGGTGATGAAGTTGCGGGTACCGGCGACCTTGAAGTCCATGTCGCCGTACGCGTCCTCGGCGCCCAGGATGTCGGTCAGCGCGACGTAGTGGGTCTCACCGTCGATCTCCTGGGAGATCAGGCCCATGGCGATGCCGGCGACGGCGGCCTTCAGCGGCACACCGGCGTTCAGCAGCGACATGGTCGAGGCGCAGACCGAGCCCATCGAGGTGGAGCCGTTGGAGCCGAGCGCCTCGGAGACCTGGCGGATGGCGTACGGGAACTCCTCGCGGGAGGGGAGCACCGGCAGGATGGCCCGCTCGGCCAGGGCGCCGTGGCCGATCTCGCGGCGCTTGGGCGAGCCCACGCGGCCGGTCTCGCCGACCGAGTACGGCGGGAAGTTGTAGTTGTGCATGTAGCGGCGGCGCGTCTCCGGGGAGAGCGTGTCCAGCTGCTGCTCCATGCGCAGCATGTTGAGGGTGGTGACACCCAGGATCTGGGTCTCGCCGCGCTCGAACAGGGCCGAGCCGTGGACGCGCGGGATGGCCTCGACCTCGGCGGCCAGGGTGCGGATGTCGGTGACGCCGCGGCCGTCGATGCGGATCTTGTCCTTGATGACGCGCTCGCGGACGATCTTCTTGGTCAGCGCGTTGTAGGCGGCGCTGATCTCCTTCTCGCGGCCCTCGAACTCGGGGAGCAGCTTCTCGGCCGCCACCGCCTTGACGCGGTCCAGCTCGTTGTTGCGCTCCTGCTTGCCCGGGATGGTGAGGGCCTGGGCGAGCTCGTCCTTGACGGCGGCGGTCAGCGCGGCGAGGACGTCGTCCTGGTAGTCCAGGAAGATCGGGAACTCGGCGGTCGGCTTGGCGGCCTGGGCGGCCAGCTGCGACTGCGCGGCGCACAGCACCTTGATGAACGGCTTGGCGGCCTCGAGGCCGGCGGCCACGACCTCCTCGGTCGGCGCCTCGGCGCCGGCCTCGACCAGCTTGATGGTCTTGTCGGTGGCCTCGGCCTCGACCATCATGATCGCGACGTCGCCGTCCGGCAGGACGCGACCGGCGACGACCATGTCGAAGACGGCCGACTCCAGCTCGCTGTGGGTCGGGAAGGCGACCCACTGGCCCTTGATCAGCGCGACGCGCACGCCGCCGATGGGGCCGGAGAACGGCAGGCCCGCCAGCTGGGTGGAGGCGGAGGCGGCGTTGATGGCGACCACGTCGTAGAGGTGGTCGGGGTTGAGCGCCATGACGGTGCAGACGACCTGGACCTCGTTGCGCAGGCCCTTGACGAAGGACGGGCGCAGCGGGCGGTCGATCAGGCGGCAGGTGAGGATCGCGTCCTCGGAGGGCCGGCCCTCACGACGGAAGAACGAGCCGGGGATGCGGCCCGCGGCGTACATCCGCTCCTCGACGTCCACGGTCAGCGGGAAGAAGTCGAAGTGCTCCTTCGGCTGCTTGGACGCGCTGGTGGCCGACAGCACCATGGTGTCGTCGTCCAGGTAGGCCACGGCGGAGCCGGCGGCCTGACGGGCCAGGCGGCCGGTCTCGAAGCGGATGGTACGGGTGCCGAAGGAACCGTTGTCGATCACGGCCTCGGCGTAGAACACGTTCTCTTCCACCTGGAAGATCTCCTCTTTCGTACGTCTCCGGGAGAGCGTCCCCGCGCACTGCCTCGTGGTGGCCCAGGGCCCTCCTGATCAGGGAGGGCGGCAGTCGGGCCGGTCTTCGATCGAAGCCTCCGGGGTGCCCCGCTCGCTGCGGGGGTTCCGGGGGCCACTACCGAGGACCGGCGCCTCACGGCTGCCGGGCCGGACGGGCGGTCCTGCGTCTGGACGCTCTCTCGGATGCGGGCGGCTTCCCTTTTGAAGCCTTCGTCCCGCGGGGGGTTCGGGCTGGCTGCCCGGGTGGCGCGCTGGTGCGCCATCACCCGGCATGCCCACAACCCTACGGTGCAATCCTCGGCCACCTGGGGAGGTGCGCGCGAGTTGTTATGTCCGGGCGCCGCGGCTCAACCGCCGCGGCATACGCGCGAGGGGCGGCTCCCCGGTGTGGGGAGCCGCCCCGAGCGGCGTTCTCAGCGGGCGCCGCCGGCGGCACCGCGGCGGATGCCCAGGCGGTCGACGAGCGTACGGAAGCGCTCGATGTCCTTCTTGGCCAGGTACTGCAGCAGGCGGCGGCGCTGGCCGACCAGGATCAGCAGGCCACGACGCGAGTGGTGGTCGTGCTTGTGGGTCTTGAGGTGCTCGGTCAGGTCCGAGATGCGGCGGGACAGCATGGCCACCTGGACCTCGGGGGAGCCGGTGTCGCCCTCCTTGGTGCCGAACTCAGCCATGATCTGCTTCTTGACGTCAGAGGCGAGAGCCACTGCAACTCCTTCAAGGTCTACCGAGCGTTCCTGGTCGACAACACAGGATCTTCGAGAACTCGGTCGTGACGAGCGCGGCGTGCGGTCTGCGGCCCACCGGGGGGCGGACACACGGCTGCGCTCGAAGGCCAAGCGTACCAGTGCTGCTCACCGGGCCGGCCGGCGGGCCCGGTGGGCTCCGGCGGCCGGCGGAGGGGGCCCGGTCAGCCAGTGGCGCCGCGGACCAGCCGGTAGACGTTGAGCACGGCGAGCGCCAGCGGGACCAGGGACATCAGGGTGAGGCTGTCGACCATGTCCAGGATGCGTCCCCAGAACGGGGAGACGCCGAGCCTGGGCACCACCAGGGCGATCGCGGTGAGCAGTGCGGCGCCGAACGCGATGGAGGCGCCCAGCCAGACGGTGCGCAGGTCGAGCTGGGTGGCGGAGCCGGCCGCGCGCAGGAAGAACTGCGGGGTGTGCAGCGACAGTCCGACGATCAGCAGGCACAGGCCGAGGAGGCCGGCGACGGTGAGGGTGAGGACCTGCGCGGTGTAGCGGAACAGCCGGGCGCGCAGCATGGTGGCGATGCCGAGGGCGAGAGCGAGCAGTTCGGCGAAGGTCCGGTCGGTGAAGGCGAGGACGGCGCAGGCGCCGGCCACGACCGCGGCGCAGCCGCCGACCAGGCCGACCAGGACCTCGTGGCCGCGGCGGGCCTGGTGGGCGATCCGCTCGTACTGGACGGCTTCGGCGCGCTCGGCCTCCTCGTCGTAGTCGCGGCTGCGGGTGCGGGTCTGGCCGGGGGCGCTGAAGCCGACCGGCAGCCGGGCGAAGCGGGCGGAGAGGCTGGGCAGGAAGCCGATCGCGGCGACGGCGGCGACTCCGGTGACGGCGGCGATGTTCCCGGCCGGGGTGGTGGGCATCAGGACGGCGGTGAAGGTGGCGAGCGAGCCGGCCACGGCGACGAAGGCGGCGGCGACGAAGGCGGCGTCCTTCTCGGGCAGCAGCCCGGCCAGCAGGACGGAGACCACCAGGACGGCGACGCAGCCGGTGAGGAACTGGAGCCGGCCGGGGCCGTCCCCCGGGTGGGTGACGGCGAGGATGCCGCTGCCGCCGATCATGGCGTGCGGCAGGCCGCCGAGGCCGAGGGCGAGGGCGGAGTGGGCGTCCTGGTAGACCCGGGCGCGCACGCCGGCGAGGGCGGTGAGCACGACGGCGGTGACGCCGGCCAGGATGCCGGGCAGGCCGTGCATGTCGTGGCGCAGGTCGGAGAACCAGAGCGCGAAGCCGAGCATGGTGAGCAGCACGCCGGCGCCGATCAGGCCGAAGCCGCGCATGAGGTCGACGGTCCAGAAGCGGCGGTCGGCCTCGACGGCGCTGGCGATGGCGTCGGCGACGTCGTCGTAGACGGCCGGGGGGAGGGACTCGGCGAAGGGGCGCAGCGCGAGCAGGTCGCCGTCGCGGACCTGCTGGGCGGCCAGCGGGAGGCTGCTGTCGAGCACGGTGCCGTCGCGGCGGACGAGGTGGAAGCCGGTGGGGGTGCCGTCGGGCTGGCTCTGCTTGGCCAGTCGCAGCACCTCGGGGTAGACGTCGGCGAGCGGGACGTCCTCGGGCAGGGCGACGTCGATCTTGCGGTCCGGGGCGACGACGGTCACCCGGCAGTACCCGGTGGCGGCTGCGGTGGAACTCATGCCTCCACCTCGGTCCTTCGACGCACTGGCGCTCCCCCTTGTTGACGGTGCCGCGGCACGGACGCGCGCGGTGTGTGTGGCTGTGGAACCGGCCCGGCCGGGCCGCGAGTTGGCGCGGCGTTACCCTACCCGCTCGGTTCCCGTCCGGTGCTGGTGGCCGGGGGCGGGGGGCGCGGGGGCGCCCGGGGCGGGACGGTGCCGCTATGTAGGATCGGCGCCTGCGCAGGGTGGTACGGGGGCTGCGCTGTGTGGGGCGTCCTCAGCCGCGACCACCCCGTACGGTCCGTACGCAGTCGCGTGAGGGCAGGATGCCGAAGTGATCGATCGACGCCGCGGGGTGGATGACGCATGGGTGTGATCACGGTCAAGCGACCGCCGAGGGTCTACCCGCCGACCGTGCCGGACGAGCCGGTGGAGTTGGTGACGCCGCCCGAACTGCCCCGGCAGGGCGGCGAGGACTGGATGATGAGCATCCTGCCGATGCTCGGCATGGGCGGTTCGGCGGTGTTCTTCTTCTCGCCGGGAGCGGCCGCCCCGATGAAGATCATGGGCGGTCTGATGGTCGCCTCGACGGTCGGCATGGTGCTGGCCCAGATCGTGCGGGCCCGCAAGGGCGGCTCGACCGCGATGGCGGACGAGCGGCGCGACTACCTCAAGTACCTGCAGCAGACGCGCCGCCAGGTGCGCCGCACGGCGGAGCGCCAGCGCGGCGCGCTGCTGTTCCTGAACCCGGCGCCGGACCAGCTGTGGTCGATCGTGGAGGACGGCCGGCGGCTGTGGGAGCGGCGGACGGCGGACGGGGACTTCGCGCAGATCCGGGTGGGGCTGGGGCCGGTGCAGCTGTCCACTCCGCTGGTGGCGCCGCAGACGGCGCCGATGGACGAGTTGGAGCCGTTGTCGGCGGCGGCGATGCACTCCTTCCTGAAGGCGCACGGCACCTTGCAGGACCTGCCGCTGGCGGTGTCGCTGCGGGCCTTCTACCACATCACGGTGTGCGGGGATCCGGACTCGGTGTACGGCAACGTGCGCGCGATGATCGCCCAGTTGACCACCCTGCACTCGCCGGACGACCTGCTGGTGGCGGTCGCGGCGGCGCCCGGTGCGGCCGAGGAGTGGGGCTGGACCAAGTGGCTGCCGCACAACCAGCACCGCAAGGAGGCGGACGGCGCGGGCTCGCGCCGCCTGTTCGCCACCGATCTGGGTGACTTGGAGTACCTGCTGCAGGACGAGCTGGCCGGCCGCCAGCGCTTCGTCCGGGACGCCGCGCCGGCGGCGGACCAGCCGCACCTGGTGGTGGTCATGGACGGCGCCGGGGTGCCGCACGACTCGTTGCTGGCGGGTCCGGAGGGCGTCCAGGGGGTGACGGTCATCGAGGTGGTCCCGGGTGAGGTGGACGAGCCGAGCGGGCACCTGATGGTGACGGTCAACTCCGAGGAGCTGGTGCTGCGTTCGGCTTCCGGTGCGACCTACACGGGCAAGCCCGACCTGCTCTCGGTGTGGCAGTCCGAGGCGTTGGCGCGGCAGCTGGCGCCGTACCGGATCTCGGCCGGCGGCGATGACGAGCCGCTGCTGTCCAACCTGGACTTCACCGACATGATGAACTCGGGGGACCCGGGCTCCTTCGACGTGAACCGCAGCTGGCGGCCGCGCCCCCAGCACGAGCGGCTGCGGGTGCCGATCGGTGTCGGCGCCAGCGGCGAGCACGTGTACCTGGACATCAAGGAGGCCGCGCTGGAGGGCATGGGCCCGCACGGCCTGTGCGTCGGCGCGACCGGGTCCGGCAAGTCGGAGCTGCTGCGCACCCTGGTGCTGGCGCTGGCGATGACGCACTCCTCGGAGACGCTGAACTTCGTGCTCGCCGACTTCAAGGGCGGTGCGACCTTCTCCGGCATGGCGGACATGCCGCACACCTCCGCGGTGATCACCAACCTGGAGGGCGAGCTCACCCTGGTCGACCGCATGCGCGACGCGATCGAGGGCGAGCTGCAGCGCCGCCAGGAGCTGCTGCACCGTTCCGGCAACTACGCCAACATCCACGAGTACGAGCGGGCCCGGGCGGCCGGTGCGGCGCTGGACCCGCTGCCCTCGCTGGTGCTGATCATCGACGAGTTCTCCGAACTGCTCACCGCCAAGCCGGACTTCATCGAGATGTTCATCCAGATCGGCCGCATCGGCCGTTCGCTGGGCGTGCACCTGCTGCTGGCCTCGCAGCGCCTGGAGGAGGGCAAGCTGCGCGGGCTGGACACCTACCTCTCCTATCGGATCGGTCTGCGCACCTTCTCGGCGGCCGAGTCCCGGGCGGCGATCGGGGTGCCGGACGCGTACCACCTGCCGCCGGTGCCGGGTGTCGGCTACCTGAAGTTCGGCGAGGACGTGATGGACCGGTTCAAGGCCGCGTACGTCTCGGGGCCCTACCGGGCGCCGGGGCAGCAGCGGTCGACCGGCGGGCGGCGGGTGAACGCCCGGCCGGTGGAGTTCACCGCGGCCTACGTTGAGCTGCCGGAACCGGTGGAGGAGGAGCTGCCCCAGGCGCCGGAGCAGGACGACGCGCTGGTGGACACCGTGCTGGACGTCTTCGTCCAGCGGATGGCCGGACAGGGCCCGGCCGCGCACCAGGTGTGGCTGCCGCCGCTGGACGAGGCGCCGAGCATCGACCACCTGCTGCCGCCACTGCAGGTCGTCCCGGAGCGCGGGCTGACCGCGCCGGGCTACCCGGTGGGCCGGCTGCGGACGCCGATCGGCATCGTGGACAAGCCGCGCGAGCAGAAGACGGACATCCTGGAGGTCGACTACGCGGGGGCGGCCGGCCACGGGCTGATCGTGGGCGGTCCGCGGTCCGGCAAGTCGACCGTGGTGCGCACCGCGGTGGCGTCCTTCGGTGTCACCCACACCCCGCGCGAGGTGCAGTTCTACCTGCTGGACTTCGGCGCGGGCAGTTTCCAGTCGCTGACCGGCCTGCCGCACGTCGGCGGGGTGGCCGGGCGCCTGGACGTGGACAAGGTGCGCCGGATGGTCTCCGAGGTGCACGGGGTGATGAACCGGCGCGAGGAGCTGTTCCGCACGACCGGGATCGACACCATCGGGACGTACCGGGCCCGCCGGGCGGCCGGGCAGCTGCCGGACGAGGCCTTCGGCGACGTCTTCCTGGTGATCGACGGCTGGAACACCTTCAAGCAGGAGTTCGAGGCGCTGGAGCCGGTGATCGGGGACATCGCCCAGCGCGGTCTCGGGTACGGCGTCCACCTGGTGGTGACCGCGGCCCGCTACGCGGAGGTGCGCCCGGCGCTGAAGGACCTGCTGCAGAACCGCATCGAGCTGAAGCTCGGTGACGCGATGGAGTCCGAGGTGGACCGCCGGGTGGCGCAGAACGTCCCGCCGCTGGCCGGCCGGGGTGTCACCGCGGAGCGGCTGCACTTCCTGTCCGGCCTGCCGCGCCTGGACGGGTCCTCCTCGGTGGAGGACCTCCAGGACGGGGTGTCCGGGCTGGTCGGGGCGATCGACGGCGCGTGGTCCGGGCCGCGCGCCCCGCAGGTGCGCATGCTGCCGGCCGTGCTGGACGGGAACTCGCTGCCGAAGGGCTTCGAGCACCCGGAGCGCGGGGTGTCCTTCGGCGTGGACGAGGCCGAGCTGGCACCGGTGTTCGTCAACTTCGAGACCGATCCGCTGTTCATCGTGTTCGGGGACACCGAGTCGGGGAAGTCGGCGCTGCTGCGCATGCTGGTCAAGCAGATCACCGAGCGCTACACGCCGGACCAGGCGGGCATCGTGGTCGGCGACTACCGGCGCGCGCTGCTGGGCGCCGTCCCGCCGGAGTACCTGGTGGAGTACGCGGCGGCGCAGCCGGCCATGTCGGCCGTGGTCGACATGCTGCGCGGGGCGTGCGCCCGCCGCCTGCCCGGGCCGGACGTCACCGCCGAGCAGCTTCGCAACCGCAGCTGGTACAGCGGCAAGGACATGTTCGTGATCGTCGACGACTACGAGCTGGTCGCGACCAGTTCGGGCAACCCGCTGGCGCCGCTGGCCGAGTTCCTGCCGTTCGCTCGGGACATCGGCCTGCGGGTGATCGTGGCGCGCAGCGCGGGCGGTGCCGGGCGTTCGCTGTACGAGCCGGTGCTGCAGCGGATGCGGGAGCTGGGCGGCCAGGGCGTGATCCTCTCCGGCAACCGGGACGAGGGGGCGCTGCTGGGGACGGTCAGGCCGCAGGCGCTGCCGCCGGGCCGGGGCGTCTTCGTGTCCCGCCGGGTGACCAGCGGGCAGATGGTCCAGACGGGCTGGCTGCCGGTGGTGTGATCACGCCGTCCGCTACGGAGGGTGATGGAAGGGGTCGGGCTCGCGGGAGTCCGACCCCTTCCGCCGTCCCAGCTGCTGAAACGTTACCTAGATCTTTCCGGGCCGGGGCTGCGGTTCCCGTACCTCGCGGGGGAGTTGCCTCTTCGCGAAGAGGCGCCTGGGGCTCACCCTGTTCGACCCGATCAAAGCCTTCGAATGAAGGCGTGCAACATGCTGTTCACCTTCGATTCATCCTCGATGGGGACGAGGTAACAAGTCGGACAAACCGCACGATGACCCTACGTGATCATCGGATCGCATGTTTATACCGTTCATGGCAACGGATTCCGAAGCAGTTCCGGCGTTGACGCGATCAATACGCCCAAGGTTCCATTGCGGCCCGGGAGCGACCGGAGAAGACCCGAGCAACCAGCCAGCGGAGGCGATACCGCTCCCCACCCCCAGGACCGTTCAGAGCCGATCGGAAGCCACATGACTGACACGCTTCGCCCGCCACAGCCCGTAGCCGCCACGGCGGCCGCGGCAGCCGCGCCCCAGCAGCTCAAGCGCTCGATCGGCGTGGTGGGCGGAACCCTGCTCACGCTGTCCTGCGTCACGCCGGCCTCGACCCTCTTCGTGATCGTGCCGGAGCTGTTCTCCAGCATCGGCAGCGCCACCGCCCTGGCCATCGCCATCGGCTCGGTGCTCTGCATCGCGGTCGCGTTCTGCTACTCCGAGCTCGGCACCCTGATCCCCAGCGCCGGCGGCGAGTACGCGATGGTCGGCACCCTGGCCGGCCGCCTGGCGGGCTGGCTGGTCTTCATCCAGTCGTTGATCGTGGTGATGATCGTCCCCTCGGTCATCGCCCTCGGCACCGCCGACTACCTGGCGCCCGTCCTCCACGTCGACAAGCCGATCGCCGGCGCCGCGGTGATGCTCGCCGCCACCCTGGCCGGTCTGCTCGACCTGCGCGCCAACGCCTGGATCACCGGCATCTTCCTGGTCCTGGAGGTCATCGCCGCCGGTGTCGTGTCGGTGCTCGGCTTCTCCCACACCAACTCCGCCCACCCCAGCCTGCTGCACGGCGTGGTCGCCGGGGACGGCGGCGCGGTCAGCCCGGTCGGCATCGGCGCCATCATCGGCGCGCTCGGCATCGCCCTGTTCGCCACCCAGGGCTTCTCCACCGCCGTCTACCTCTCCGAGGAGCTGGAGAACCCCCGCCGCACCGTCTCCCGCACCGTGCTGTGGACGCTCGGCCTCTCCAGCGCGATCATCCTGATCCCGGTCGCCGCCATCACCATGGGCGCCCCCGACCTGCAGACCCTGGCCTCCGGCGACATCTCCGGCATGGTCACCGCCTGGAGCAACTCCGCGGTCGGCACCTTCATCAGCCTGTGCATCGCGCTGGCCATCATCAACGCCGGCATCGTGATGGTCATCCAGAACTCCCGGGTGCTGTTCGCCTCCGCCCGTGACAAGGCCTGGCCCGAGCCGGTCAACAAGGCCTTCAGCACCCTCGGCCGCTTCGGCTCCCCGTGGATCGCCACCCTCGCGGTCGGCCTGCCCGGCGCCGCGCTCTGCTTCGTCAAGGGCGAGCTGCTGAGCAACATCACCGGCGTCGCCGTCACCGCGATGTACCTGCTGGTCGCGGTCGCCTCGCTGCTCTCCCGCCGCGGCCACCACAAGCACGCCGCCGCCTGGCGGATGCCGCTGTGGCCGGTCGTCCCGGTGGTGCTGATCGTCGTGCTGGTCTACATCATGACCCAGCTGGACGCCGAGCCCCTGCTGTGGACCGGTGGCATCACGGCCGCCGCGACCCTCTACTGGCTGCTCTACCTGCGCCCCCGGCAGGCCACCCGCTGGGTGATCAGCCTCCCCGAGGACCAGCAGGAGGGCTGACCCCCGGCCTCCTCCCCCGGCCCTCCGGGCCCCTGGCCCCCACCCCTCCCCCACACGGCAGTGCCCCGGGCTCCCCCTCGCCCGGGGCACTGCCACGTCCAGGACCGCTACTTCCTGAGCGTCCACACCGGGGCGGCCGCGATCGCCCGCATCTGGTCGTTGCTCAGCACCGGGGCCTTGCGGGTCGCCGGCGTCTTCTGGGTGCCGCCCTGCTCCGGACGAAAACCACCACCCGTACGAGTGAGCCGCAGAGAAGTCACGCTCGAACCCGTCCGGGCGCTCCGCGGGATCCTCCGGATCAGTCGGCGGACTGGCGGCGCCGGTCGCGCAGCACCACGCCGCCGCCGATCAGCAGTGCCACCAGCAGCGCACCGATGCCGAGCACGTACGTCGCGGTGCGCCCGTCGCGGTCCGCCTGGGTCTCGCCGAGGCCGACCGGCGCCGGCACGATCGGGGCGGCGGCCAGCTGCACCGGGGCGTCGGGGACGGCGGCGGAGGGCGCGGACTCGGGAGCCGTGGTGACGGCCTTGACCGGGTCCACCACGCCCCAGCCGACGAACCGGTTCGGGTCGCGCTCGGTGCGCTGGGCGGTCTGCTCGATCCAGGCCCGCACCTGGGCCGCCGTCCACTTCGGGTGCGCGCCGATCAGCAGCGCGGCCAGCCCGGAGACGTACGGGGCGGCGAAGCTGGTGCCGTTGTCCACGCACTGGCCGCCCCCGGGCACCGTGGAGAGCATGTCGACACCGGGCGCGGCGACCTTCACGAAGGAGCCGTACTGGGAGAACGGCGCGCGCTCGTTGTTGCGGTCGGAGGCGCCGACGGCCAGCACGGTCGGGAAGGCGCCCGGGAAGGTGTCGCCCTCCTTGCCGTCGTTGCCGGTGGAGGCCACCACCACGACGTTCTTCTGCTCGGCGCGCTGGACGGCGGCCTTCAGGTCCGCGTAGCCGCCGAAGTGGGAGTCGCCCGCGCCGCGGACGTCCTGCGAGATGTTGATGACCCTGGCGTTGCCGTCGACCGCGTCGTCGATGGCCTTGACGAGGGTGGTGACGTCGCCGTTGCCCTCGCTGTCGTTCTGCCGGATCGAGAGGATCTGGGCGTCGGGGGCCAGCCCGACGAAGCCGGTCCGGTCGCTCCGGGCCGCGGCGATGATGCCGGCCACCTTGGTGCCGTGGCCCACCGGGTCGTCCTTGGAGGTGCCCTCGACGGGCTGGTTGGTCTCCTTGTTGACCAGCAGGCTGGGGCCCGCCTGGACCTTGTCCACCGGCTGGGGGTGCTCGGGGTCGCCGGAGGGGACCTGCCCGGCGAGCTGCGGGTTGCGGACGTCGACCCCGGTGTCGATGACCGCCACCTTCACGCCCGCCCCGGTGGTCCGCCCGCCCTGCCAGAGCGCGTCCAGCAGGAGTCGCTGGAGCGACCACGGCACGGTCTGCACGTCGGGCGCGGGCTTGGGGCAGTCACCGGCGGCGGCGAGCCCGGGCCCGCCGTCCGCGTACGCCGGGGCGGTGAGCGGGCCGCCCAGCACCGCGAGCGCGGCCAGCACCGCGGCCGTCCTACGGAACCCGCGTCGGGACACCCTGCCACCCCTCATGTCTCTCCACCCCTGCCACGCGCCGAAGGGCGGGTGCCCGGAACCCGGGTACCCGCCCCTGTCGTCCCGTCCGGGACCGCTCGGTCAGTGCCAGAGCTTGGCGTTGGCGTCCTCGGTCTGCTTGTAGCTCTGCGCGGCGCTCTCCAGCGAGCTCGCGATCTTCGAGCAGGTCTCCTTCAGGTTGGAGGCGGCGCTGTCCCACTTGACCTGCTGGGCGTGGTAGCCCTCCTGGGCCTTGCCCTGCCAGCTCTGGGCGATGCGGGCGACGTCCTTCTTCAGGTCGCTCAGCATCGTGTCGATGCGGCCGGCCGAGGCCTTGACCTCCTCGGCGGCGTGGTGGACGGTCTGGAAGTTCACGAGGATGTGGTCGGACACGGTGTCTCCCTTGACGAGTGGGCCGGGCACCCCGCGCTCGACCGCGGGCGCCCCGGCGGGCGGAAGGTCGGAACTGGGCGGTGATCAGTGCGAACCGGGCGGTCAGCCCTGGTTGCCGAACAGCGCCTTCTGCTCCTCTTCGGTGCTCGCGTAGTGCTTCGTGGTCAGCTCGATGGCGTGCTGGATCTTGCCCAGCGACTCCTTGAGGTCGGCGATGTCCTTGTTGACCTGCGTCTGCAGCGTCGTGTAGGCGCTCGCCGCCTGGCCCTTCCAACCGCTGGTGATGTTGGTGACCGTGCTCTCGAGCTTCACCCGCTCGGCCTCGATCTTGCCGATCGCGTCCTCGATGCGCTTGGCGAAAGCCTGCATCTCCTGAGCAGTCATCGTGAACTGACCGTCAGCCATGCTCCACCGTCCCCCATGAGACAAACATTGCGTGTACGGAGCGCCACAGGAGCCCTCCGCCGCATCACCCGTGTGATGTCCAGCAGCACTGTAGTCGGCACACGCAACTCACCCAACCTCGAGCACCGAGTAGTTACCAGACCATGACACTGACGCCAAGTCCTTTGCCGGATCCGGCCGATCAGGCGTTCTGCGGCTGCGCGGCGCTCTTCGCCGTGAGCGGCGGGCCGGCCGGGACCAGGTTCGACCACTGCTGCGGCACCGGCAGCGGCTGGACGTTCGGGTAGCCCAACCGCGCCTGGTTGCCGCCCGGTTGGTCGTCCGGGTTCTGGGTCGGCTGCTGGTCCGGACCGGTGGCTCCCGGCTGCGGGGTCGGCGTCTTCGGGGCGCCGCCCTGGCCGCCGCCGGGCGGGGCGGTCGCGGCCCGGCCGCCGTCGCCGTTCGACGGGACGGCGTAGCGCAGGCCGGTCTCGGTGATCAGGAAGTCGGTGCCGGAGCCGCCGGCGGCGTTGTCCAGCGCCCGGTAGAACAGGCCGTGACCGGGCGTCACGTACGCGGCGCCCGCGCCGTTGTTGTACGGCGCCGGGTAGGCCGTGCCGGCCCAGACGCTGCGCTTGGGGGTGCGCCCGTCCTCGGCCAGGCCGTCGAAGGTGCTGCAGACCACCAGCCGGGCGTCCTGGCGGTCCTGCCAGTTGTTCACGGGCGCACCGGTCCTCAGCGGCCAGTCGTCCGCGGTGCCCGGCAGCCGGGTGTCGGTGTTGTACCTGGACTGCTCGGCCGGGGTCAGCTCGTCGCTGCGCGGCTTCTTGTCCTGGTCGTTCTTGTAGAGCACCTGGTAGGCCGGGTTCTGCCGGATCAGCTCCTCCTGGAAGGGGGTGATCAGGAAGAGCCGGTCCTTGCCGACCACGTAGTGGCGGTCCTGGTAGTGCACCAGCCGGCCGATCCGGCGGTCCGCCTGGTTTCCCAGCTCCACCGAGGAGTTGGGGCCCTGGGTGTCGGCCGCCCCCTTGACGTCCGGGAAGGTGATCGGGGTGCCGGGCACCAGGGTGTCCAGCCACTCCCGCTTGACCCGCTGCGGCACCGCGTTGGGGCCGAACACCGCGGTGATCAGCGCCTTGCGCTCCCTGTCGTCGGACTGCGGCGACCCGATCTCGTGCTTGCGGCCCTGGGCGTCGACCAGGAACGCCTTCGCGCCGCCCGCGGCCGGCTGCCCCGGCGCCGGAGCGGCGGAGACCTGCTGGTCGTCCGCCTGCTGCACCAGCATCAGCTGGTCCGGGCCGAGCACCCGGTCCTTGGCCGACAGCGCCGCCGCGTCCGCACCCGCCGCCACGAACACCGCCTGGTTGACGGTCTCCTGCTTGTCGTCCGAGCCGGGTCGGTCGCAGACCGCCCACTTCATGGGCTGGCTCGCGTTGTCCTTGCTCGGCAACTTGTCCGGCGCGTACGGGATGCCGATCGTCGGGCCGTGGTTCGGGTAGCGGTCGAGCACGCCGTCGTCCACCACCACGACCTTGGCCTCCGCGGGCAGCACCAGCCGCGCCGAGGACATGTTCAGCACCTGGTGCAGCCGCTTGGTCCTGCCGTCCGGGTCGGTCAGCACCACGTACCGGGTGGTGGACTGCTTGCCCTGGATGATGTTCTTGCCGTTGTCCCACTGCAGGGGCGCGGCCGGCTTGAACACCCCCCAGAGCCCGAAACCGCCCACCACCAACGCCCCGACCAGGACGCTCGGCAGCACCGCCTTCACCGGTCGCGGCGCGTCCTCGTCGCTTCCGCCGCCGGAGGGCAGCAGGAACGCCCCCACCGTGCGTTTGCGGGCGAAGGTGTACGCGTTCAGCTCGTCCCGGCGCGATGCCATCCTCGTCGTCCCCCTTGTCAGACGTAAGCCGTACGCGGTCGGCCCTGTCGGCACGACCTGCCCCGCGGTCCGCACCCGCCGGGCGGGATCCGGCCCGAACCCTCTACGATGCGGCAGCAGACGGTGAGTACGGTACGGGTACGGTCCGCGAACCAGCCAGCCGGGCCGCGACAACGGATCAGAGAGGGCCACCGGGGGATGCCAAGCCAGACCGCTCCAGGACGCCGCGGCACCGCAGGCGACGGGAGGTCGCGCCGGTCCGGCCGGGCCCGGCGCGGGCCGGCCGTCGAGGCCGCGGCCGGCCGTCCGCCGACGGCCGGCGGCCCCGTCCAGGTGCGCGTCAACCCTCGCCCGGGGCTGCTCGGCGGGCGGCTGAAGCTCCAACAGCTGGTGCTGGTCGAGGTCGCGGTCGCCCTGGTCGCGGTGGGCTGGACGATCAGCCGCCCGGTCGCGGCCGGCTTCGGCGCGGTCTCGCTGGCGCTGCTGGTGCTGGCGCTCGTCCCGCTGCGCGGCCGCACCATCCCCGAGCTGCTGCGCGTCCGCTCCGCGCTCAAGTCCCGCCGCCGGCAGGCGAAGGAGCTGCTGCCGCCGCCCGGCACCGACCCGGCCCTGGCCCCCGCGCTGGAACTCGAACCGGGGCTGCGCACCTGCACCCACGCCACCGAGGCGGAGTTCGGCGGCCGTCCGGTCCGCCGGGAGACCGGCATGGTCGGCGACGGCACCTTCCTCAGCTCGGTGCTGCTCGTACAGGCCAAGGACCAGCCGCTGCGCCCGGCGCGCACCGCACTGCCGCTGCCGCTGGACGTGATCTGCTCGGCGCTCACCGTGGACGACATCACCCTGGAGTCGGTGCAGCTGGTCCAGCACACCCAGCCCGCCCCGGCCCCGCACCTGCCCGAGCAGTCGCTGGCCGCCCGCGCCTACCGCGAGCTGCCGGACGGCACCTCCACCCCCGGACTGCGGCTGACCTGGATCGCCCTCAAACTCGACCCGGAGCGCGCGGCCACCGCCGTCCGGGCCCGCGGCGGCGGCGAGGAGGGCGCCCGCAAGGCACTCCAGCGTGTGACCGACCAGCTGGCCGGGCGGCTCAACAGCGCCGGGTTCAACGCGACCGTGCTGGACGAGCGGGAGCTGATCGCCGCCCTGGCCATCGCGACCTGCGCCAACCCGATCGCGGTCGCCGGGCGCCAGGGCACCGGCAGCGGCGGCGGCACCACCCGCCGCACCCAGGAGGGCAACCGCTTCTGGCGGATCGACGACCGCTGGCACACCACCTACTGGATCTCCCGCTGGCCGCAGCTGAGCCGCCCGGGCGGCGCCCCCGGCCGGATCGCCGCGCCGGACCTGGTCAACCTGATCACCGGCTCCCCGGCACTGGCCAGCACCTTCAGCCTGACCGCCGCGCACGGCACCGGCGGCTCGGTGACCGTCAGCGGACACCTGCGGGTGACCGGACGCAGCGAGAGCGAGGTCGGCCAGGTCGGCCGCCAGGTCGAGGCGCGGGCGCAGAGCTGCGGGCTCGGCCTGGTCCGGCTCGACCTCGAGCAGGCCCCCGGCATGCTCGCCACCCTGCCGCTGGGAGGAGCGTCCTGATGGCGTACCAGACCTACCCCGCCCCCGGTCCGACGCCCGGCGCGGAGCAGCGCCGGCCCCGGCCGCGGATCCTGCCCGGCTTCGGGCTGCGCGGGCCCCGCCGGGAGAAGCACGTGCTGGAGGCCGCCGACCTCGGGGCGCTGGCCTTCCCGGTCGGCGACGACGGCGTGGTCATCGGCGTCGACCCGCAGGGACTGCCCGCGGTGCTCGGGCTGTTCCGCCCCAGCGCCTACGACCTGGTGCTGGTCGGCGGCATGTGGACGGCGCAGATCATCGCGCTGCGCGCGGCCGCGGTCGGTGCCCGGGTCGTGGTGGAGACCGCGCGCGGGCAGCTCTGGGGGCCGCTCGCGCAGGCCGCCGGCGGCGGACAGCCCTGCGTGACGGTCCACCAGGTCGGCAGGCTCGGCCCGCAGGGCGCCTCGGTGGCCTCGCCGGTGCTGGTGGTGCGCGACCTCGGTGCCCGCCCGCCGCGCAGCCGGCTCTCCGCCGCGCCCTGGCAGACCACCCTGACCCTGCTGCCCTACCTCGGCCCGAACGCCGCCCGGGTGCTGAACTCCGCCGACCTGGTCGGCGTGCAGCGGGTCTCCCCGCAGGAGGCGGAGCTGACCGGCCGGGTGCTGTCCCTCCCGCCGGAGGTCGTGGCCGCCCTGCCGACCCTCGGCGACGACCTGACGCTCTGGGCCACCCGGATGCGGCGCCAGTACGTCCGGTCGGTGGCCGGACAGGCCGAACAGCAGGTGCTCGGCGGCCCGCGCCGGATGGACTGAGCCGGCCGTTGCGGGCCGGTCGACACCGGTCCGGAGCGAAGCCGCCTTCATCGGGGGCAGCCGTACGGCCTAGTCTTTGTTGCGGCAACGGCACCGCTGAACAAGCGGCGGCGAACACGAGGGAGCCCTAGTGAGCAGCGATCGGGACGGCGTCTACGTCGGCGACAACGCGGCGGAGGACGACGACGACTGGTCCGACGCGCCCGACTACACTCCCCCGTCCTGGTACGTGCAGTCGGACGCCCCGGCGGCTACCGGCGGTGGGCCGGCCGGCAGCCCCGCTCCGGGCGACCCGGCCGCCGCGCCCGTGCCCGCGCCCGCGCCCGGTGCCGAGGCGGCCGCCCAGGCCCAGGCTCCCGGCGCGGCCCAGGCTCCCGGCGCGGCTCCGGCTCCGGCTCCGGCTGCGGCTGCGGCTGCGGCTGCGCCCGTGACTCCGGCTGCGGCTGCGCCGCAGGGTCCGCCGCCGGTCCCGGGCCCGGCGCCCGAGCCGGCTCCTGCTGCCGCGCCCGGTGTGCCCGCGCCGTCCGTCCAGGCCGAGGCGCAGCACGTGCCCTTCCCGGCGACGGCCCCGGCCGCGGCGCCCGAGCAGCAGGCCCCCGCCGCGGCCTGGCCTGCGGCGGAGGCGGTGGCCCAGCCGGGCCCGCCGCAGCCGTACCCGGCGCAGCCGTCCGCCGCCGGTCAGCCGGGGCAGCCCCTCGCTCCGCAGGATCCGGCGCAGCCGCCCGTCCAGCAGCAGGCGCAGCAGCAGCCCCCGGCGGCACCGCAGGCACCGCAGGCGCCTCAGGGCCCGCAGGCACCGCAGGGTGCGCAGGGCCCGCAGGCGGCGTGGGACCCCCAGGCGGCGTGGGCCGCCGGACAGCTGCCCGCCGCCGGGCAGCCGCAGGCTCAGCCGCAGCCCGGCCTTCAGGCTCAGCCCGGCCCGCCGCAGCCGGTCCAGCCGCAGGCCGCGCCGGTGGACCCGCGCCAGCTCGGCTGGCCGCAGCCCGGCGCCTACCAGCAGCCGGCCGCCGGCCAGCCCCAGCCCGGCCAGCCCGGCCAGCTGCAGCAGCCGGTCCCCGGGCAGCCCTGGCCGCCGCAGGGCGCCGCCGCTCCGCAGCCCGCCGCGTTCCAGCAGGCGGCCGCCCCGCAGCAGACCGCGCACGGCGCCCCGCTCGGCTACACCGCCGCCGTCGAGCTGTCCTCGGACCGGCTGCTGCGCAGCCAGCCCAAGCAGCAGCGCCAGCAGCCGCGGTTCCAGTTCGGCGGCAAGGCCGCGGCGGCCGAGAAGGCCCGCAAGCTGGAGATCATCCGCACTCCGGTGCTGAGCTGCTACCGGATCGCCGTGATCAGCCTCAAGGGCGGCGTCGGCAAGACCACGACCACCACCGCGCTCGGCGCGACCCTGGCCAGCGAGCGCCAGGACAAGGTGATCGCGATCGACGCCAACCCGGACGCCGGCACGCTCGGCCGCCGGGTCAAGCGCCAGACCGGCGCGACCATCCGCGACCTGGTGACGGCCATCCCGCACCTGCGCAGCTACATGGACATCCGTCAGTTCACCTCGCAGGACCTGAACTCGGGCCTGGAGATCCTGGCGAACGACGTCGACCCGGCCGTCTCGACCACCTTCAACGACTCGGACTACCGGCAGGTCATCGACGTGCTGGGGCGCCAGTACCCGATCATCCTGACCGACTCGGGCACCGGCCTGCTGTACAGCGCGATGCGCGGGGTCCTGGACCTCGCCGACCAGCTGATCATCGTCTCCACCCCGAGCGTGGACGGTGCCTCCAGCGCCTCGACCACGCTCGACTGGCTCTCCGCGCACGGCTACGCGGACCTGGTGCAGCGCAGCATCACGGTGGTCTCCGGGGTCCGCGAGACCAGCAAGATGATCAAGGTCGAGGACATCGTCGCCCACTTCCAGACCCGCTGCCGCGGCGTCGTCGTGGTGCCCTTCGACGAGAGCCTGGCAGCCGGTGCCGAGGTCAACCTCGACATGATGCGGCCCAAGGTCCGCGAGGCGTACTTCGACCTGGCCACCCTGGTCGGCGAGGACATCATCCGGGCCCAGCAGGCGGCCGCCCAGCAGGCCGGCTGGCAGCAGCAGGCCCAGCAGCCGCACCCGTACCAGCCGCAGGCCCCCCAGCCCGCGCCCGGCGCGCCGTGGGCGCCGCAGCCCGGCCAGGCGCCGCCGCCGCCCCCGCCCGGGTACGGCTACCCGCCCCAGCCGGGCGCCCCGGGCCCGTGGCCGCCGCAGCAGGGCGCCCCGCAGCCCGGCCCCGGCTACGGCTACCCGTCCGCCCAGGGCCAGCCGCCGGCGCCCGCGCCGGACGGCTACCAGCCCCCGCCGGCCGGCTACGGCTACCCGCCGCAGGCACCCCCACAGCAGTGAACGGGCGCAGGGCCCGCCGACACGGAGTCGGCGGGCTCTGCGGCGTCCTCGGGGTCAGGCCCCGTCGGTCAGCTCACGCGCGCGCTTGACGTCGTCGGCCATCCGGTCCAGCAGCGCCTCGACGGAGTCGAACTTCTCCATGCCGCGCAGGTAGGCGAGGAAGTCCACCGCCACGTGCAGCCCGTACAGGTCCAGGCCGACCCGGTCGATGGCGTACGCCTCGACGGTGCGGGCGGTGCCGTCGAAGGTGGGGTTGGTGCCGACCGAGATCGCCGCCGGCATCCTCTCGCCCTCGGCCGTCAGCCAGCCCGCGTACACCCCGTCGGCCGGGATCGCGCTGTGCGGGACGGTCTCCACGTTGGCGGTCGGGTAGCCCAGTTCGCGGCCGCGCTGGGCGCCGCGCACCACCACGCCCTCGACCCGGTGCGGGCGGCCCAGCACCTCGTTCGCCCCGGCCATGTCCCCGGTCTCGACCAGGCGGCGGGTGAGGCTGGAGGAGAACGGCTCGCCGTCCCCGGCGGTGCCGCACACCTGGAGGTCGACCACCTCGACCTCGAAGTCGTCCGCCCGGCCCAGCTCGGTGAGCAGCGCGACGTCGCCGGCGGCCCGGTGGCCGAAGCGGAAGTTGGGGCCCTCGATGACGAGCCTGGCGTGCAGCGCCTCCACCAGGACCTGCCGGACGAAGGTCTCGGGGGACTCCTGGGAGAAGGCGGTGGTGAACGGCAGGACCAGGACGGCGTCCACGCCGAGTTCCGCGATCAGCTCCGCCCGGCGCGGGTGCGGCGCCAGCAGGGGCGGGTGGCTGCCCGGGCGGATCACCTCGCGCGGGTGCGGGTCGAAGGTCACCACGACGGCGGGGACGCCGAGTTCGCGGGCCCGCTCGACGGCCCGTCCGATGATCAGCTGATGTCCACGGTGCACCCCGTCGAACGAGCCGATGGTGACGACGCTGCGTCCCCAGTCACCGGGGATCTCCTCCAGGCCACGCCAGCGCTGCACCCGACCGCTCCTTGTTCCGTACGGTGCGTACCCTCGGTACGCTCAAACGCTCAATACCCGAACCCCTATAGCGTGCCATGCGCCTGCCCCGGCTCAGGCACCGGAATGGGGGTTGACGGCGCCGGGGGCCGCGGCGCCCGCACGGGCACCGTCCGCTCGGCCTCGGCGGCGGCGTACTGCGGATCGCGCCCGGCCGCCACGAGGGCCCGCATCCGGGCCAGTCGGGGGCCGTCCGGGGCGGTCGGCGCGGCGTCCCGCGGCCACTGGGCGATCAACTGGGCGAAGGCCGCCGAACGCCCGGCGCAGCGCACCAGCAGTTCGTCCGCGTCCGCCAGGCCCGGGGTCGCCCGGGCGAGCACGGCGCGGGCCCGGGCCGGGTTCTCGGCCGCGCAGTGCTCGGCGAGGCCCGCCACCGCCGCGGTGAGCACCTCCGGGTCGGTCTCGGCGGCGAGCAGGGCATCCAGCAGTTCGCAGCGCAGCGCGTCCGCCGCCGGATCGGCCACCGGGACGGACAGCACCTCGGCGAACGGCCGGCGGGCCGAGGCCGTACGGGCGGCCAGCGCGGCGCCGAGCAGCACCCGCAGCTCCAGCCGGACCGCCGGGCCGTCGACGGCGGCCCGCGCCAGCTTCCGGCCGACGTAGTCGACGGCGACCGGCCCGGAGAGTTCCGGCTGCCGGCGCAGCAGCCGGGCGGCCAGTTCGGCGCCGTGCCGGGCGGCCGCCGCGCCCCGGGCGTCGGCGAGCACCCGCAGGGTCTCGGCGGTGGCCGCACCGGGGGCCGCCAGCCGGTCGGCGAACGCCGCCAGCACGGGCTCCGGGTCGCTCTCCAGGGCCGGGGCGAGCGCCCACGGGGTGAGGAAGGCGTCGTCGCCGGCCCGGTAGCGGGCCAGCGCGGCGTCCAGGTGCTCGGCCCTGGACGCGCCGTCCCCGACCAGCAGGGCCAGCGCGGCGCCGTGCAGGCCCGGCTCGTCCTCGCGGGCGAGCAGGGTCAGCGCGGCGAACCGCAGCAGCTCGGCCCCGGCGCCGGCCGCGTACGGCGCCGTCCGCAGCGCGTGCACGGCGGCCGCGACGTGCCGTTCGGGCCGCCGGTCGTGGCTCCAGCGGTCCACCGCACGGCACAGCGCGGACGGCTCCTCGGCGGCGAGCACGGTCAGCAGGGCGTCCGCCCTCGGGTGCGCGGCGTCGGCCAGCGCGTCGGCCAACTCGTCCAGGGCGAGCCACCGGTGGACGTACAGCAGGTCGTGGGCGAGGTCGGCGACGCTCCCGCCGGAGCGGCCCGGCAGGGGGCGCGGGTCGTCGAACCAGGCGCAGAGCAGCGGGAAGACCGCCACCGGGTCGGCACGCAGCCGTTCGGCCACCGCGCCGAGGAAGCGCTGCGCCGGGCCGTCGGCGACCACCAACCGGCGCAGCAGGGCGAGTTCGGTTTCGACGGGCAGGCCGAGGCCGGTCCAGAACGCCGGACCGAAGCGGGCCGTCGTGCCCAGCGCCTCCCCGCCCCCCGCCGCGGCCCGCTCCGCGATCCGGCCGGCCAACTGCTCCAGCAGCGCCCGGTGTTCGGCCGGGTCGGGGCTGGCGGCCAGCCCGGCGACGAGCAACCGGGCCGCCCACCAGGCCGGTTCACTGCCCGGCGGGCGCAGGTCCAGGGCGCGCCAGATCCGGTGCAGCCACGGGTCGAGAGCGGGGGCGCCCCAGGTCTCGGCCACCCGGCGCAGCGCGGCGGCGACCGGACCGATCCGGTGCCGGGGCACGGAGTTCGTCCCGGTGCCGGGCGGGGCCGGGGTGTCCTCGGCCTCGCCGAGCAGCAGCCGCAGGGCCGCGTCCAGGTCCAGGTGCTGGCCCTGCAGCCAGTCGGCGAACTCGCCGTGGGCGAAGCGGTACCCGGGCCCGGCGGGGACGAACAGGCCCTCGGCGAGCACCGCCGTGGCCCACCCGCCCTCGGCCGGGAACAGCTCCTCGAAGGTCCTCCGGCGCAGGCCGCCCGGCTCCCCGCCGAGCATCCGCCGGGCCGCCTCGTGCACCCGCCCGGCCACCGCCGCGGCGAGGCGCCGCACCCGTCCGTGATCCGGCCCGGCGGGCCGGGCGGCGCCCCTGCGGTGGGCGCCCGGGCGGCGCGGGCGGCCGTCCCCGGCGAGCCGCTGGGCCACCCGCAGGCAGCGCAGGTCCAGGTGGGCGCCGAACAGCTCGCTGCGGCGCACCGGTTGGTCGTGCACGCCCTGGGCCCACAGCTCCCCGGCCAGCCGGACGGCCAGCGGGTGCCGGGCGTCCTCGGCGGCGGGCGGGCGGCCCGGCGGCAGCCCGTAGCGGCGGCGCACCCGCTCGGCCGCCTCGGCGGGCAACGGGCCCAGCCGGTGCCCGGCCAGGCTCGGCGCGCCGGGGCCGGCGCCGTCCAACCGGACGGTGGGGGCGCTGGCCAGGTCCCCGGCCGGGCCGGGCTCCGCCAGGTACCGCAGGCCGTCCGCGCCGCTGCCCCAGGGCTCGGCCGCGAGCCGCTCCCAGACCTCCTCGCCGCAGGCGGTCAGCAGCCGCGCGCCGCAGCCGGTGAGCCACTGCCCGGCGCCGCGCAGCCAGCGCGGCCCCAGGTCGGCCGGGGCCTCCTCGGGACCGTCCAGCACCACCAGCAGCGGCCGCCCGGCGGCCGCGCAGAGCGCCGCCACCGGCTCGGGCGCGGGCGCCGGGATCCCGAGTTCGGCCGCCGCGGCGGCCAGGGCCCGTTCCACCGGCTCGGCCAGCGAGCGGTCGTCGGCGCGCAGGTCGGCGCCGCGCAGCCAGAGGGTGGGCAGCGGCCGGGCACCGCCGGAGCGGCGGACGGCCAGTGCGGCGAGTTCGGTGGAGCGCCCGCTGCCGGGGGCGCCGACCAGCGCGGTGACGGTCGCCGTCAGCTCATCGCCGCTCAGGCCGTCCGGGCGGTCCACCCGGTCGGCGGCGAGTCCGGCCACCCGGTCCGGACCGGCCCCGGCGGCGGCCAGTTGCGCGGCGGTCAGCCGCAGCACCCCGGCCAGGTTGAGCGCCCGACCGTACGCGGGCACGGCCGCCGCGTTGCGCGCCAGCACCTCCGCCAGCGCCTCGGCGACCACCCTGCCGCCGCCGGCCGGAACGGCCGGCAGCGCCCCGCCGTACTGCGGGCCGCGCAGGCAGGGCGCGGTCACCGCGACCACGGCGCCGCTGCGGGCGTCCAGCACCGGCGAGCCGGGCGGCACCGCGGCCCCGCCGACCACCGGCACGTCCAGCAGCAGCACCCCGGCCAGGGGGTGCCCGCCGTACACCGCGCCGGTGACTCCCAGCAGCCCGCAGCGCAGCACGGCGATCCGTTCGTCCTGCCCGGTGAGCGCGGGCAGCAGCACCTCGTGCCCGGCCCCCACGGCCGCGACCGGCAGCGGCGGCACCGGGAGGCCGCCGACGCCGTCGGTCCGCAGCAGGGCGAGCCCGTGCTCGGGCAGCAGCACCACGGAGTCCGGGCCGAGCACCCGGGTCTGTCCGCCCGGGGTGTGCAGCACCACCCGGCCCAGGCCCGCCACGCTCTCGTGCGCGGTCAGCACGCCGCCGTGCGGGTCGGCGACGAACCCTAAGCCGTGCAGCCGCCCGTTGAGGTCCCGGATCCGCAGCAGGTGCCGCCCCGGATCGCCCTCCAGAAACCCCGGCATGTGTGCCCCTTCGACCGTCGCTCGCCCGCCGCCGGGAGCCTGCCCGCCGGGGCGGCGGCCCGACCGCTCACGCGCCGCTCACCACGGTCGTTCACCTCTCGCGCTCCCCCGCGCGAGTGAGCCGCCTCTTCGAGTGATTGACCCGCAACGGTGAAACCCCCCGCCAGGAGCCTCCGCACTCCTGACAGGGGGTTTCACCGGTCGTGACGCCGATTGCGGCGGCGGCTCAGCCGACGAACACCGCCACGGGCTTCGCCTGCCCGCCCCTCTCCTCGACCAGGGCCAGGAAGCGCCCGTCCGGCCCGAACACCGCGATCGGTCCGTCCACGCCCAGCCCCGGCGCCTTCAGCCGCGCGCCGTGCGAGAGCTTCTGCGCCGACGCCTCGTCCAGGTCCCAGCGCGGGAAGGCGGCCGCCGCGGCCTGCGCGATCGGCAGCACCTCCAGGCCCGTGGCGGACTCGCCGGTGACGGCGGCCTCCAACTGCTCGAGGGTGCGCGCCGACTCGACGCCGTACGGCCCGACCTTGGTGCGCCGCAGCGCGGTCAGGTGCCCGCCGACGCCCAGCCCGGCACCGAGGTCACGGGCCAGGGCCCGGATGTAGGTGCCGGAGGAGCACTCCACGGTCACTTCCAGGTCGACCACCGGCGTGCCGTCCTCGGCGACCGCGGCGCGCTGCCCGTGCACGGTGAAGGAGTGGATCGTGGTCGGCCGGGCCGCCAGTTCGAAGTCCTCACCCTCGCGCACCCGGGCGTACGACCGCTTGCCGTCGATCTTGATCGCGCTGACCTTCGACGGCACCTGCATGATCTCGCCGGTCAGCGCCGCGATCCCGGCGTCGATCGCCTCGCGGGTGACGCCGTCGGCCGGGGTCGAGGAGGTGACCTCGCCCTCCCGGTCGTCGGTGACGGTGGTCTGGCCGAGCCGGATGGTCGCCTCGTAGGTCTTGGCGGTCAGCATCAGGTGGCCGAGCAGCCGGGTGGCCCGCTCGACGCCGATCACCAGGACGCCGGTGGCCATCGGGTCGAGCGTGCCGGCGTGCCCGACCTTCCGCGTCCCCGCCAGCCACCGCATCTTGGCGACCACGCCGTGCGAAGTGATGCCCTCGGGCTTGTCGACGATCACCAGGCCGTCCGGGCCGGTGCCTTTGCGCTTCATCGAGTTCTTTCTCTGAAAACTTCGGAAAACCCCAGCAGGGGTCAACGTACCGGTCGCAGCGCGGCCCGGAACCGCTCGACCACCGCGGCCACGTCCTCCCGGGCGCTGAACCCGGCCGCGAAGACGTGCCCCCCGCCGCCCAGCTCGGCACAGGCGGCGGCGACGTCGACCGCCCCCTTGGAGCGCGAGGAGCCGCGCAGCGTGCCGTCCGGGTCCTGCTTGAGGACCAGCGCCACCTCGGCCTCGGCCGGCCTGCGCAGGATGTCGATCAGCCCCTCGATCTCCTCCACCGTGACGCTGAACAGCGCCAGGTCCTGGTACGGCACCCAGGTCCACACCAGGCCCAGCCCCTGGGCCGCGTCCGGCTCGTAGACGGCCCGGTCGAGCGCGGCCGCGAGCACCTTGAGGTAGCCGAAGGAGGAGGTGTCCCACAGCTGCCGGGAGATCAGGTCGTGCCGGATGCCGGTGGCGAGCAGCCGGGCGGCGAGCTCGTGGGTCGCGGGCGTGGTGGCCCGGTACTTGAACGAGCCGGTGTCGGTGGCGACCCCGGTGTACAGGCAGGTGGCCAGGTCCTGGTCGAGCTCGACGCCCAGCCGCCGCAGCAGCTCGTCGACCAGCACGGCGGTGGCCGGCGCGGTCGGGTCGATCAGCTGGTGGGTGCCGAAGCCCGGGTTGGAGGCGTGGTGGTCGAACACCACCAGGACGGGCGCGGCGAAGGCCTTGTCGTGCAGCAGGCCCAGCCGGCTCTGCGCGGCCACGTCGAAGCAGAGCACCAGCTCGGGCTCGTCCGGCACCTCGGCGGCCGGCACGATCAGCTCCTGGCCGGGCAGGAAGGCCAGCGACTCGGGCACGATCTGCGGGTCGTCGCCGAAGGAGACCCGCACCTGCTTGCCGAGCCCGCGCAGCGCCAGCGCCGCCGCCAGCGAGGAGCCCAGCGCGTCGCCGTCCGGGCAGATGTGGCAGATCAGGTCGATCGAGCGGGCCCGCCCGATCTCCGCCACCACCTGCTGCCAGAGCAGCTCGAAACCGCTCTCCTCGGCGCGCGGCCCCGGGAGCGCCGCGAGGGCACCCTCCACCGTGCTGGTGGAGGACGCCCCCGTGGTCGATCCGGCTCGCGAGGCGGCCTGAGCCGGCTCACCCGCCATGCCTACTCGTCCTCGTCGTCACGCTCGGACGCCGGCACCCGGTACGGGTCCGCCTCTCCGGCGTAGGTCGCCCCCGCGGCCTGGGTGCGCACCGCGGCGTCGGAGGTGCGGGCCCGGTCGAGCAGGTCGTCGATGTTCCGGGCGTTCTCCGGCAGCGCGTCCGCGACGAAGGTCAGCGACGGCGTGAAGCGCACCCCGGTCTGCTTGCCGACCTCGGAGCGGAGCACGCCCTTGGCGCTCTCCAGCGCGGCCGCGGTGGCCTGGCGCTCGGTCTCGTCACCGAAGACGGTGTAGAAGACGGTGGCCTCGCGCAGGTCGCCCGTCACCCGGGTGTCGGTGATGGTCACGAACCCCAGCCGCGGGTCCTTGATCCGCCGTTCCAGGGTCTGGGCGACGACCACCTGGATGCGGTCGGCGAGCTTGCGCGCCCTTGCGGTGTCGGTCACGTTGCCTCCTCGTGCAGTGGGCCCGGTACCCGGGCGAGCTGCCACCCGTCGGGGCCCACGCCCCAAAGTACCGGCCCGCGCCCGGCCTTGCGGGCGCTCTGGCTCCTGATCTGTGTGAGAACGGCGACTTCCGTCGGCGCCCTCCACAGCGGTCATTCGTCGTCGTTGTGGTACCTCCTCCTCGCGGAGAGGAGCTGCACCTCGGGGCGGCCGGCGACCAGCCGCTCACAGCTGTCCAGGATCTCGGTGACGTACCCGGCGTCGCCGGACACCACCGCGAGGCCGATCTCGGCCCGGCGGTGCAGATCCTGGTTCCCGGTCTCGGCAGCGCACACGCTGTACTTGCGCTGCAGTTCGGCCACGATGGGCCGCACGATCGAACGCTTCTCCTTGAGCGAGTGGACGTCGCCCAGCAGCAGGTCGAAGGTGAGTGTTCCCACGAACATGTGTGACAGGTCTCGCCGACCTGGAAGGCCTCGGGGAGGACGGCCCGGAACCGGGCCGGTCTACCAGGACCCTACACAGCGAGACCGGGGCCGGTCGACGGAAATACACCCGTCGACCGGCCCCGGTGACCAGCGACTACGCGCGCGGCTTCTCGCGCATCTCGTAGGTCTCGATGACGTCGTCGACCTTGATGTCGTTGAACGACCCCAGGGTCACACCGGCCTCGAAGCCCTCGCGGACCTCGGTCGCGTCGTCCTTGAAGCGGCGCAGACCCTCGATCGAGAGGTTCTCCGCCACGACCTTGCCGTCGCGCAGCAGGCGGGCCTTGGCGTTGCGGCGGATGAGGCCCTCGCGGACCAGGACACCGGCGATGTTGCCGAACTTGGAGGAGCGGAAGACCTCGCGGATCTCCGCGGCGCCGAGGCGCACCTCCTCGTACTCCGGCTTGAGCATGCCCTTGAGGGCGTTCTCGATCTCCTCGATCGCCTGGTAGATGACCGAGTAGTACCGGACGTCCACGCCTTCCTTCTCGGCCGCGGTCCGCGCACGGCCTTCGGCGCGCACGTTGAAGCCGATGATGATGGCGTCCGAGCCCATCGCCAGGTCCACGTCGGACTCGGTGATGGCACCCACACCGCGGTGCAGGACCCGGAGCTCGACCTCCTCGCCCACGTCCAGCTTGACGAGGGCGTCCTCGAGGGCTTCGACCGAACCGGAGACGTCACCCTTGATGATGAGGTTGAGCTGCTCGATGGAGCCGGCGGCGATGGCCTTGTCCAGGTCCTCCAGGGACACCCGGACCCGACGCTGCGCGAAGGCGGCGTTGCGGTCGCGGGCCGAGCGCTTCTCGGCGATCTGACGGGCGGTGCGGTCCTCGTCGACGACGATGAAGCTGTCGCCGGCGCGGGGCACCGAGGTCAGACCGAGCAGCAGCACCGGGCGGGACGGGCCGGCCTCGGTGAGGCTGTTGCCGTTCTCGTCCAGCATCGCGCGGACGCGGCCGTAGGCGTCGCCCACGACGATCGAGTCGCCGACGCGGAGCGTACCGCGCTGCACCAGCACGGTAGCCATGGCGCCGCGGCCCTTGTCCAGGTGCGCCTCGATGGCGATACCCTGCGCGTCCTGCTCGGGGTTGGCCCGCAGGTCCAGCGAGGCGTCCGCGGTCAGGACCACGGCCTCCAGCAGCTGGTCGATGTTCAGGCCCTGGCGCGCGGAGATGTCGACGAACATGGTGTCGCCGCCGTACTCCTCGGCCACCAGGCCGAACTCGGTCAGCTGACCGCGGACCTTCGTCGGGTCGGCGCCCTCGACGTCGATCTTGTTGACGGCGACCACGATCGGCACACCGGCGGCCTTGGCGTGGTTCAGCGCCTCGACCGTCTGCGGCATGACACCGTCGTTGGCCGCGACCACCAGGATCGCGATGTCGGTGGACTTGGCACCACGGGCACGCATGGCGGAGAACGCCTCGTGACCCGGGGTGTCCAGGAAGGTGATCGGACGCTGCTCGCCGTTCACCTCGGTGACCACCTGGTAGGCACCGATGTGCTGGGTGATGCCACCGGCCTCGCCGGCCACCACGTTGGACTTGCGGATGGCGTCCAGCAGGCGGGTCTTACCGTGGTCGACGTGACCCATGACGGTGACCACCGGCGGGCGCGGGGCGAGGTGCTCGTCGCCGCCCTCGTCGGCACCGAAGTCGATGTCGAACGACTCCAGCAGCTCGCGGTCCTCGTCCTCCCGGCTGACGATCTCCAGCTGGAAGCCCATCTCGTCGGCGAGCAGCTGCAGCGTCGCGTCGGAGACCGACTGCGTCGCGGTGACCATCTCACCGAGGTTGAACATGACGGAGACGAGCGCGGCCGGGTTGGCGTTGATCTTCTCCGCGAAGTCCATCAGCGAGGCGCCGCTCGACAGGCGAACGGTCTGGCCGTTGCCGCGAGGGAGCATCACACCGCCGACGGACGGGGCCTGCATGGCCTCGTACTCCTGGCGCTTCGCCCGCTTCGACTTGCGACCGCGAGCCGGGCGACCGCCCGGGCCACGACCGAAGGCGCCCTGCGTGCCACCACGGGCACCCGGGCCGCCGGGACGACCACCGAAGCCACCGGGGCGCGGGCCGCCGAAGCCGCCGCCACCACCGGGAGCACCGCCACCCGGACGCGGGCCGCCGAAGCCGCCACCGGCCGGACGCGAGCCCGGACCGGCCGGACGGCCCTGGAAGCCGGGACGGGCGCCGCCGCCGGGACCTGCCGGACGGCCGCCGGGGCCACCCGGACCACGGCCACCCGGGCCCGGACGCGGGCCGGCCGGACGCTGCGGCATCATGCCCGGGTTCGGACGCGGCATGCCGGACGGGGTCGGCCCGCCGGGACGCGGCGCGGCCGGACGCGGCATGCCGTCGGGACGGGGGGCACCACCCGGACGCGGCGCACCGGCACCCGGCGCACCGGCCGGACGCGGACGGTCACCACCCGGACGCGGCGCACCGGCACCCGGCGCACCGGCCGGACGCGGACGGTCACCACCCGGACGCGGCGCACCGGCACCCGGCGCACCGGCCGGACGCGGACGGTCGCCACCGGGGCGCGGACGGTCGCCGCCCTGCGCGCCCGGAGCACCCGGACGGGCACCCGGCGCGCCCGGACGGCGGTCGCCGGGGCGGGCCATGCCGGTCGCGCTGCCCGAGGTGAACGGGTTGTTGCCCGGACGCGGGCCGGCCGGACGCGGGCCCGGACGGGCACCGCTGCCGGCCTGACCGGCCGGACGCGGGGCCTGGGCGGCCGGGCGCGGGGCCTCGGCCGGAGCCGGCGAGGAGAACTCGGCCGCGGGCGCGGCCGGGGCCGCCGGGGCGGCGGGACGCGCGGCCGGGCGCGGGCCCGGGGTCGGCGCGCCCGAACGCGGGGCGGCGGGGGCGGCCGGCGCGGAGGGAGCCGCGGCGGCCGGGGTCGGACGGGGACCGGGGGCCGCGGCGGGGCGCGGACCCGGGGTCGGGGCACCCGGCTTGGGTGCACCCGCGGCAGGTGCCGCGGGCTGGGGCGCCGCGGTCTTCCGCGGGCCAGGCTTGGCGCCACCACCGGTGGGGGCCACTCCAAGCGCGTCAGTCAGCTTGCGCACGACCGGCGCCTCGATCGTCGAGGACGCCGAACGGACGAACTCACCGAGCTCGGTCAGCTTGGCCATCACGGCCTTGCTCTCCAAGCCAAGCTCCTTGGCGAGTTCATAAACCCGGACCTTAGCCACTTCACTCCTGTCTATGAGTCCGGGGGTCTCGTCCGCCGGACTGTCGCTACTTCATGGGCGTACCCATCGCGTACTCATCGCGTACTCATCGAGTGCTCATCGCAATCTCGACCTACTTCCACATCGCGAGGTACCTGACTGGTGGCGCGGCGCGCGGCTGCCCGCACGCCGTGCTTGTTGCGGTGGTTCTCCGCCGCGCTGGGCGGCGGCTGTCGCGGGAGGCGGCCCGACTAGGAGGCCCCGCCCGCCCGCTCCTCGATGAACTCGCGGAGCCGCTCCGTGTCGAGCGCGCCCTGGAGCCGGAAGGCCCGGGGGAACGCCCGACGGCGGACCGCGAGGTCGAGGCAGGCCGGATCGGGGTGCAGGTGTGCGCCCCGGCCCGGGAGTGCGCCACGGGGATCGGGGACGCAGACGCCCTCGACCGCCGTGACACGCAACAGCTGGTGCTTGGCCGCGCGCTTGCGGCAGCCCACGCAGGTGCGTTCCGGGCGTGCTCGGACATGCGTCCGGCCAGACGAAGGCAAGTCTACCCCTCCGAAGCGACATGGCGCCGCCCCGCTGATCCCGGAGGACCGCGGGGACGCTCAGGACAACACTGACTACTGGGCCGGGGATTCCTCGGTCTGGCCCTCGGTGTCCGGCCGGATGTCGATCCGCCAGCCGGTCAGACGCGCGGCCAGGCGGGCGTTCTGCCCCTCCTTGCCGATCGCCAGCGACAGCTGGTAGTCCGGAACGATCACCCGCGCGGAGCGCTGGGCGGCATCCACGATCTCCACGCTGGTCACCCGTGCGGGGGACAGCGCGGCGGCCACCATCTCGCGCGGGTCCTCGGACCAGTCCACGATGTCGATCTTCTCGCCGTGCAGCTCGCCCATCACGGCGCGCACCCGGGAGCCCATCGGACCGATGCAGGCGCCCTTGGCGTTCAGCCCGGCGCGGCGCGACCAGACCGCGATCTTGGTCCGGTGGCCGGCCTCACGGGCGATCGCGGCGATCTCCACGCTGCCGTCCGCGATCTCCGGGACCTCCAGCGCGAACAGCTTCTTGACCAGGTTCGGGTGGGTGCGCGACAGCGTGACCGACGGCCCGCGGACCCCGCGGCGCACCGCCACCACGTAGCACTTCAGGCGGGTGCCGTGCCGGTAGTCCTCGCCCGGGACCTGCTCCTGCGGCGGCAGGATGGCCTCCAGCTTGCCGATGTCGACCAGCACGTTCTTCGGGTCGTTGCCCTGCTGGACGACACCGGTGACGATGTCGCCCTCCTTGCCCGCGTACTCGCCGAAGGTCTGGTCGTCGGCGGCGTCGCGCAGGCGCTGCATCATCACCTGGATGCCGATGCTGGACGCGATCCGGCCGAAGCCGCTCGGGGTGTCGTCGAACTCCTTCGGCTCGACCCCCTCGTCCAGCTCCGCCGGGTCCTCCATGGCCCACACGGTGACGTGGCCGCTCTTGCGGTCCAGGTGCACCCGGGCCCGGCGGCGCGAGCCCTCGGTGCGGTGGTACGCGGTGAGGAGGGCGGACTCGATGGACTCGACCAGCAGGTCGAAGGGGATGTTCTTCTCGTTGACCAGCGTGCGCAGGGCACTCATGTCGATGTCCACGGCTACGCCTCCTCGTCTTTCGTCACGTTCATGATGGTCGTACGGCGGCCGGGGCTCACTCGGTGCCGTCGTCCCCCTCGTCGGAGTCGGCGGCGTCGTCGAAGTCGGCGGCCTCGTCCAGGAGCTTCTCGTCGTCCTTGCGGTTGAACTCCACCTGGACCCGCGCCCGGGCCACCTCGCCGTACTCCAGACGGCGTTCCTTCGGGCGGCCGCGCCCCTTCACCGGCTGCACCTCGACCAGCGCGCCGTCCTCGTCCGCCTCCAGCACCCGGGCGACGATCTCCCCGCCGTCGACCAGGTGGATGGCGGCCAGCCGGCCCTCCGCACGCTGCCAGTGCCGCGGCAGGACCAGGGGACGCTCCGCACCCGGCGAACCGACCTCCAGCAGGTAGGGCTCGTCGCCCATCACGTCGGACGCGTCCAGGGCCTCGCCGACCACCCGGCTGAACTCGGCGATGGTGTCCATGTCCACGCCGCCGTCGGTGTCGACGTCGATCTGCACCTGCCGGCGGCTCCCCGCCTTGGTGACCTTGACGTCCTCCAGGTCCAGTCCGGCCTGGGCGGCCAGCGGCTCGAGCAACGCGCGCAGCCGGTCGGTGTGGGTGGTGCTCATCCGGGTGGACTCCTCGGCCGCGTCTGCTGTTGTCGGAAGGTCGCCCCGCGCCCTCCGCGCCGCAGGGGCGCACACCGGGTCACGGCAGCTCGGCCCAAAGCCTAGCCGGTGAAGCACCCAACCACCGATTCCGGACCACCACCGACCGGTCGGACGCCACCCACTGCGAGCAAGGTCACATCCGCCCGCCCGGCCCGGGCCGCCGCCCGCGATCGTGGGGGTTCTGCGAAGATTCAGGCCGACGAGGGCAGGCGGGGAGGCCGTCCTCCCGTACCCGCCCCGGAGTGACCTCGATGCAGCCGCCCAGCCGACGGACCTTCCTGGCCCTCGGGCTGATCACCCTCACCAGCGCCTGCACCGGCTCCCCCGGCGGCGACCCCGACGGCGATGTGGTGCCCGGCAACCGGCGCCCCGGCCCCGACCCGGACCTCGCCGTCCGCCTGCGCGCCCTCGCCGCCACCGACACCCTGCTGGCCGCGTACGGCAGTGCCCTCGCCGCCCCGGACGCCCGGACCGCCCTGCTCCAGCCCCTCCGGGCCGAGACCGCCCAGCACCGCGCCGCGCTCGCCTACGGCGTCCCCGCCGCCTCGGTGCCGCCGACCTCGGCCGCCACCACCCCCGCGGCGAACGCCACCCCCACCGCGACCACCACCCCAGCCGCCCCGGCCACCCCGGCCGCCCTGGCCGCCCTGGAGCGCCGGACCGCCCAGTCCCGCCTCGCCGAGCTCGGCGCCGCCCGGCCGCCGCTGGCCCGGCTGCTCGCCTCCGTCGCCGCCGCCAACACCCTGCACGCCACCGCCCTGGACCCGACCGACCAGGGCATCGACCAGCCCGCCGGCACCACCGCCCCGACGCCCGCCGCCCCGGGCACCGGCTCCACCCCGGGCACCGACTCCGTACCGGCCCTGCAGAACGCCCTCGGCGCCGAGCACGCCGCCGTGTACGGCTACGGCGTCGTCGGCGCCCACCTGTCCGAGGACCGGCCGCGCGCCGACGCCCGCACCGCCCACGCCGCCCACCAGGCCCAGCGCGACGCCTGGCAGCGCCTCCTCACCGCCCTCGGCGCCACCCCCACCCCGGCCGCCGGCGGCTACCAGCTGCCCTTCCCGGTCACCGACGCCCCCGCCGCCACCAGACTCGCCGCCCACCTCGAAACCCGGCTCAGCGCCGTCTACGCCGACCTGGTCGCCGCCCTGCCCGCCGCCCAGCGGCCCACCGCCGCCACCGCCCTGCGCGACTGCGCCCTCCGCGCCCGCCGCTGGGGCGCCCCCGACACCGCCTTCCCCGGCATCCCGGAAACCGTCCCCACGCCGACGGCGGCGACGCCCCGGCCCTGACGGCACCGGCGGCACCCGGGCCCCCGCCCGCGGCACGCCCCACCACCCCCGATCCCCCGCCATCCCCGACAATGGACACACGCCCCGAGGACCCCACCAACCGGAAGGCCAGGCATGTCGGGAAGCCCGCCCCCCGTCCCCGTCCCCACCTGGCTGGCCGACAGCGTCACCGCCGCCCACGGCGAGGCGGGCCGCCAGTGGCTGACCACCCTGCCCGCCCGAGCAGCCGCCCACCTGAGCCGCTGGAACCTCACCCCCGAACGCACCCTGGACCCCGGCGGCAGCCTCAGCCTGATCACGTACGTCCACCGCGACGACCTCTCCCCCGCCGTCCTCAAGACCGGCCTGGTCACCCCCGAGACCGCCCACGAGCACACCGCCCTCACCCACTGGGCCGGCCGGGGTGCCGTCCTCCTCCTCGACGCCGACCCCGCCGAGGGCGTCCTCCTGCTGGAGCGCCTCCACGGCGAGATCCCGCTGCGCTCACTGGCCGAGTCCAAGGCCATGCTGGAGGCCACCAGCCTGCTGCACCGCCTCTGGGTGGAGCTGCCCGAGCCGCCGGCCCCCTACCCCACCCTCAGCGCCCGGGTCGCCGACACCGCCGCCCGGGTCGCCGAGCTCACCCGACACGGCGAAGACCCCGCAGGGACCGGCCGATCCCTGACCGCCGCCCAGCCCCTGATCGCCGAAGCGCTGGCCACCGCCGAGTCCCTGGCCGCCTCCGCCACCGAGAACTTCCTCCTGCACGGCGACTTCCACCACGGCAACGTCCTGGCCGCCGACCGCGCCCCCTGGCTGGCGATCGACCCGCGCCCGCTGGCCGGCGAGCGGGCCTACGACCTGGCCCGGCTCGCGCTGGACCGCGCCGACACCCTGCTCGGCTCCCCCGGCGCCCCCGCCGCCGTCCGCCGCCGGCTCCACCAGCTCTCCGACGCCCTCGGCGTCGACGAGGACCGCCTGCGCGGCTGGACCCTCTTCCGTTCCGTGGACCTGGCCCTCCGCTCGCTCACCGCGGGCCGCCAGGAGGACGCCGAACTCCACCTGGAGTTCGCGGGGCACCTCTCGTAGCGGGAGCCGGTGAGCCCGCAGGCCCGTGCGCCCCCGGCCTGCCTAGCCCCGCCCGCCGCCGGGGCCCCGCAGCGGCAACCGCGCTCCCATCACCGCGTACAGCCGGTCCGTGGCGGGAAACCGCACCGCCCGGGCCAAGTCCTGGTAGCCCAGCGCCCGGTAGAGCCGCCGGGCCGGCGTCTCGGCGTCGATCGCCGACAGGATGCTCCGGTCCAGCTCCGACGCCTCGCACAGCCTCCGGATCAGTCCGGTCCCGACGCCCTGCCCCTGGAACTCCGGCAGCACGTGCAGTTCGGTGACCGCGAACACCCCGTCCAGCCAGTCCCCGTGGCCCCGGGCGGCCAGGTACGGCTCGATGACCGTGCTCCACCAGTGCTCCCGCCGGTTCGGCATCCCGTACCCGAACCCGACCAGCCGCCCTGCGCTCATCGCGCCGAACGCGATCACCCCGGGCTGCCCGGCGTGCCGGCCGACGATGTGCAGCCGTACCGTGACCTCCTCGGGCGTGAGCCCGAACGCCACCGCCTGGACCTCCAGCGCCTGCGGCGCCCAGGCCGCAAGGTCGATGGCCTCGATCGTCACCCCGGTCAGCTGATCCATGCTCCGGACGTTACTACCAGCGGCCCGGCGGTGCGGCCGAAGATCCGAACCCGGCCCCGGAGAACCGCGGGCACGGCCCGGGGAACCCTCAGAACAGCACGCTCATGAACGCCCCGACCTCGCGGAACCCCACCCGCCGGTACGCCGCCCTCGCCCGCAGGTTGAAGTCGTTGACGTACAGCGAGACCACCGGCGCCACCTCCCGCAACGCGATGTCCAGCACCGCCGCCATCCCGGTCTCGGACAGACCCTGCCCCCGGTACTCGGGCGCCACCCAGACCCCCTGGATCTGGCAGGCCCCCTCCGTCACCGCGCCGATCTCCGCCTTGAACACCACCTGCCCGTCGTCCGAGAACCGTGCGAACGACCGCCCGGTGGAGACGAGTTCGGCCACCCGGGCCTGGTAGAGGAGCCCGCCGTCCCCCGCCAGCGGCGACACCCCCACCTCCTCGGTGAACATCGCCACGCACGCGGGCATCAGCGTCTCGACCTCGTTGCGCCGCACCCTGCGCACCAGCGGGTCCGGTGCGATCTCCGCCGACGGCGTGGAGGTCGCCAACAGCGGCTGGTGGGCCCGGACTTCACGGGCCGGTCCCCAACTGCGCTCCAGCAGCGCCCAGAAGGAGGCGGTCGCCTCGGCCGGCCCCACGATCGAGGAGCAGCGCCGCCCCTGGCGCCGGGCCCGTTCGGCGAAGGCCGCGACGGCCTGCGGTCCGGCGTTGACCAGGACGAGGTTCGCACCCGCGTAGCAGAGGGATTTTAGCGAACCGTCGCGGTCGTACCAGCCCCAGATCTCCCCGCCGAGCCGCCAGGGGTCCAGCCCGACGGACTCGACCCGGGTGGCGACGAAGGCGTTGGCGACCGGGTCGCGGTGGAGGACCTCCAGGGCGTCCGCGAGGTCGGGGGGTTCCAGCACGCGGGTGGCGGCCAGGGCCCGGGCTACCTGGAAGGAGCTGGGGAGAATCACACCTCGGTCGAGCATCGAGACCGCACCTCACTGAGACGACTCTGGCCGCACCCTACTCCGTGGCCCCACCCGGCTACGGCTGCGGGGCCGTCCGCGAACGGACGGCCCCGCTTCCGGAAAACTGCGCTGCAGTCGCGTTCGACCCGGGCGGGATCCGGACGGGCCGGAGCCGGCGATCGGGTCGAACGGCGGTCACTCGGCGGCGACGACGGTCGGCGAACCGGCCTCGACGCCCTCCTCCTGCATCTGCTCGGCGAGCTTGAGCGCCTCCTCGATCAGGGTCTCGACGATCTTCGACTCGGGAACGGTCTTGATCACCTGCCCCTTGACGAAGATCTGCCCCTTGCCGTTGCCGGAGGCGACCCCGAGGTCGGCCTCGCGGGCCTCGCCCGGGCCGTTCACCACGCAGCCCATGACGGCGACGCGGAGCGGCACCTCCATGCCCTCCAGGCCGGCGGTGACCTCCTCGGCGAGCTTGTAGACGTCGACCTGGGCGCGGCCGCAGGACGGGCAGGAGACGATCTCCAGCCCGCGCTGGCGCAGCCCGAGGGACTCCAGGATCTGGGTGCCGACCTTGATCTCCTCGGCCGGCGGGGCCGAGAGCGAGACCCGGATGGTGTCGCCGATGCCCTCGGCGAGCAGCGCGCCGAAGGCGACCGCGGACTTGATGGTGCCCTGGAAGGCCGGTCCGGCCTCGGTCACGCCGAGGTGCAGCGGGTAGTCGCAGGCGGCGGCGAGCTGCCGGTAGGCCTGGATCATCACGACCGGGTCGTTGTGCTTGACTGAGATCTTGATGTCGCGGAAGTCGTGCTCCTCGAACAGCGAGCACTCCCACAGCGCGGACTCGACCAGCGCCTCCGGGGTGGCCCTGCCGTACTTCTCCAGCAGCCGCTTGTCGAGGGAGCCGGCGTTGACGCCGATCCGGATCGGCACCCCGGCGTCCTTGGCGGCCTTGGCGATCTCGCCGACCTTGTCGTCGAAGGCCTTGATGTTGCCCGGGTTGACGCGCACGGCCGCGCAGCCGGCGTCGATCGCCGCGAAGACGTACTTCGGCTGGAAGTGGATGTCGGCGATCACCGGGATCTGCGACTTCTTGGCGATGATCGGCAGGGCGTCGGCGTCGTCCTGGGAGGGGACGGCGACCCGGACGATCTGGCAGCCGGACGCGGTGAGCTGGGCGATCTGCTGCAGCGTGGCGTTGATGTCCGAGGTGACGGTGGTGGTCATCGACTGCACCGAGACGGGGGCGTCACCGCCGACCGGAACGTTGCCGACCATGATCTGCCGGGAGTACCGGCGCTTGGCCAGCGGCTTGAGCGGCAGGGACGGAATACCGAGCGAGATCGCGGTCATGTGCGCAGGGTTCCCCGGGGTTGAGGTGTGGTCGACCGCCCGGCCGCTGGGACGGCCGAGGCCGGGCGCGCTGACGATCGCGCACCCGGCCTCCACGGTACGGCACGGTCAGGGCCGCCAGCACACCCGCCGTACCCGAACGCACTCCGGGCGGGGGACGGGGGTCCGAGGACCGGCCCTAGCTGATCTTCACCGGATTGACCAGGTCGGCCACCATCACCAGCAGGGTGAACCCGATGAAGACGCTCGCCACGACGTACGCCACCGGCATCAGCTTGGCGACGTCGAAGGGGCCCGGATCGGGACGTCGGAACAGCCGGGCGATGCGGCGGCGGACGGCCTCCCAGGCCGCGCCGGCGATGTGGCCGCCGTCCAGCGGGAGCAGCGGCAGCATGTTGAACAGGAAGAGCGACAGGTTGATGCCGGCCAGCAGGTTCACGAAGATCGCGACCCGCTGGGCGGCGGACTCGTCGAGGGAGAACACCTCGCCGCTGACCCGCGCCGCGCCGACCATGCCGATCGGCGAGTCGGGGTCGCGCGGGGCGTCGCCCACGACGGCGTTCCAGAGGCCGGGGATCTTGCCGGGCAGGGCGGCCAGCGACTTGACGCCGTTCGCGGCCATGTCGGTCATGCGGTCGACGGACTGCCCGAAGGTCTGCTGGACGGTGTCCCTCTTGGGAGTGAATCCGAGGAAGCCCGCCTGGACGGTCTGGCCCTTCAGCGGCACGCCGTCGCCGTCGTACTTCTGCACGTCGTTGACCGCGATGGTGGGCTTGAAGGTGAGCTGCTGACCGCCGCGCTCCACGACGATCTCCACCTGCTTGCCGGGCGACTTCCGGATGTCCGCCTGGAGCTGGTCGTAGTCGCGGATCCGGTCGCCGTCGAAGGAGAGCACCTTGTCGCCCTGGCGCAGGCCGACCTCGTTGGCCGGGGTCTTCGGCGCGTCGGCGGGGCAGGTGTCGGTGGGCTGGCCGGCCTTGACGACGCACGCCGCGACCGAGCCGATGGTGGGCACGGGCATCGAGACGCCGAAGCCCATCATCACGGTCAGGAACAGTCCGAACGCCAGGACCAGGTTCATGAACGGCCCGGCGAACATGACGATGATCCGCTTCCAGGGCTTGCGGGTGTAGAACAGCCGGTCCTCGTCGCCCTCCTGCAACTCCTCGTAGGAGGCCTCGCGGGCGTCCTCGATCATGGTCCGCCACGGCGAACTGCTGCGCTTGGTGATCCGGCCGTCCTCGCCCGGCGGGAACATCCCGATCATCCGGATGTACCCGCCGAACGGGATCGCCTTGATGCCGTACTCGGTCTCGCCCTTCCGGCGCGACCACAGGGTCGGGCCGAAGCCGACCATGTACTGCGGCACCCGGATGCCGAAGAGCTTGGCCGTGGAGAGGTGGCCGAGCTCGTGCCAGGCGATCGAGACGAGCAGCCCGACCACGAAGACCAGGATGCCGACCACCGTCAAAACCGTTGCCACCGCTGGCCCTCCGTCATGCCGCTCCGCTCATCGTCTGGTCGTACCGCGTGCCCTGCCGGACCGGGGGTGCCGCCGGTACCGCGGGCCGGTGTGCTCAGCCCGCCGCCAGCTCGCGGGCCCGGGCACGGGCCCAGTCCTCCGCGTGCAGGACGTCCTCGACCGTCAGGGAAGTTCCCGCCACCGGCGTGCCGTGCTCGGCCACGACCTTGGCAACAGTGTCCACGATCCCCGTGAAGGCGAGGCGGCCCTTCAGGAAGGCCTCCACACACTCCTCATTGGCCGCGTTGAACACCGCCGGCGCCGTCCCGCCCAGGGTGCCCACCTCGCGGGCCAGCTCCACCGCCGGGAAGGCCTCGTCGTCCAGCGGGAAGAACTCCCAGGTCGCGGCCTTCGTCCAGTCGCAGGCCGGGGCGACGTCCGGCACCCGGTCCGGCCAGCCGATCCCCAGGGCGATCGGCATCCGCATGTCCGGCGGGCTGGCCTGCGCCAGGGTCGAGCCGTCGGTGAACTCCACCATGGAGTGCACCACCGACTGCGGGTGGACCACGACCTCGATCCGGTCGAACGGCACGTCGTACAGCAGGTGCGCCTCGATCACCTCGAGGCCCTTGTTGACCAGGGTGGCCGAGTTGATCGTGACGACCGGACCCATCGCCCAGGTCGGGTGCGCCAGCGCCTCCTCCGGGGTGACCCCGGCCAGCTGCTCCCTGGTCCGGGTGCGGAACGGCCCGCCGCTCGCCGTCACCACCAGCTTGCGGACCTCGGCCCGGGTACCGCCGGCCAGCGCCTGGAACAGCGCCGCGTGCTCGGAGTCCACCGGCACGATCTGGCCGGGCTGCGCCACCGCCTTCACCAGCGGACCGCCGACGATCAGCGACTCCTTGTTCGCCAGCACCAGCACCCGGCCGGCCTCCAGCGCCGCCAGGGTCGGCCGCAGGCCGATCGACCCGGTGATGCCGTTCAGCACCGAGTGGCACTCCGTCCCGGCCAGCTCGGTCGCCGCGTCCGGCCCGGCCAGCACGGCCGGCAGCGGACGGCCCGCCGCCTTCGCCGCCAAGGCCTCGCGCAGCGCCGGCTCGGCCGCCGGATCGGCCACCGCCACCGTGTGCACACCCAGCCGCAGCGCCTGCTCGGCGAGCAGTTCCACCCGACCACCGGCCGCCGACAGGGCGACCACCCGGAAGCGGTCCGGGTTGCGGAGGACCACGTCGATGGCCTGGGTGCCGATCGAACCGGTGGAGCCGAGGATCACCAGCTCCCGGGGGCCGGAGGGGTCCGCCACGGTGGGCGTGAAACGCAGCTGCGGGTGGGCGAGCGAAGTCATGCGCCCCATTGTGTCCTGTTCGCGGGTGTCCTGGTGGCGGGGTCCGGTCGGGGTCGCGGGGTCCGGTCGGGGTCGCGGGGTCCGGTCGGGGTGGCGAGGCCCGGTCGGGGTCGCGGGGTCCGGTCGGGGTCGCGGGTCGGCGGGTGTGTCCGGTCGCGGCGCTCCCCAGGACGGCCCGGCCCGCCCGGGCTACCGTCGGAGCCATGCGTACCGTCATCGCCGGGGGCCACGGACAGATCGCCCTGAAGCTGGAACGGCTGCTCGCCGACCGCGGCGACCGTCCCGCCGGGATCATCCGCCGCCCCGAACAGGCCCAGGACCTCGTCGACGCCGGCGCCGAGCCGCTGCTGCTCGACCTGGAGTCCGCCACCGTCCCCGAGCTGGCCGCCCTGCTCGCCGACACCGACGCGGTGGTCTTCGCCGCCGGCGCCGGACCGGGCAGCGGCGCCGACCGCAAGAACACCGTCGACCGCGACGCGGCCGTGCTGCTCGCCGACGCCGCCGAAGTGGCCGGGGTGCGGCGCTACCTGATCATCTCCTCGATGGGCGCCGACGCGGCCGCCCGCCACCCCGGCGACCCGGTCTTCGAGACCTACCTGCGCGCCAAGGGCGCCGCCGACGACGCCGTCCGGTCCCGCACCTCACTCGACTGGACGGTGCTGCGCCCGGGACGGCTCACCGACGGCCCCGGGACGGGGCTGGTCCGCCTCGCCCCCTCGGTCGGCCGGGGCTCGGTCGACCGGGCCGACGTGGCCGCCGTCCTGGCCGCGCTGCTGAACGAGCCCGGCACCGCCGGACAGACCCTGGAGCTGGTCGCCGGGAACGCCACCGTGGAGGAGGCCGTCGCCGCCGCGGCCGGCCACGACGCCTGAGCGGCCCGCCCGCCCCCCGGCCGAAGGGCCGGGGCCGAAGGGCCGGGGCCGCACACGACGGAGGGCCCGGTCCGCCGAGCGGACCGGGCCCTCCTCGGGCGCCGTCGGTCAGAGGTCCAGGCCGGTCAGCACCATGACCTTCTCGACCGTGTAGTCGTCCATCGCGTACTTGACGCCCTCACGGCCGACACCGGAGTCCTTGACGCCGCCGTACGGCATCTGGTCGGCGCGGTAGGACGGCGCGTCACCGATGATCACACCGCCGACCTCCAGCTCCCGGTGGGCGCGGAAGGCGGTCTGCAGGTCGTGGGTGAACACGCCCGCCTGCAGGCCGAACGGCGAGTCGTTGACGGCCGCGAAGGCCTCCGCCACGCCGTCCACCTTGTGCAGCGACAGCACCGGGCCGAACACCTCGGCCTTGGCCAGGATCGCGTCGGCGGGCAGCTCGGCCAGCACGGTCGGGGCGTAGGTCGCACCCTCGCGGGTACCGCCGGTGAGCACCTTGGCGCCCTTGGCGACCGCGTCCTCCACCCAGGACTCCACCCGCTTCGCGGCGTTCTCGTCGACCAGCGGGCCCACGTCCGTCGCGTCGTCGTTCGGGTCGCCGGTGACCTGCGCGTTCACCTTGGCCACGACCTTCTCCACCAGCGCGTCGTACACCGACGCGTCGGCGATCACCCGCTGCACCGAGATGCAGGACTGGCCGCCCTGGTAGTTGGCGAACATCGCGATCCGGGTGGCCGCCCAGTCCAGGTCGGCGTCCGAGGACCAGTCGGCGAGCACCACGGCCGCGGCGTTGCCGCCGAGCTCCAGGGTGGTGTGCTTGCGCGGCACCGAGTCCATGATCTGGTAGCCGACCTTGTCCGACCCGGTGAAGGAGATCACCGGCAGCCGCTCGTCCTGCACCAGCGCGGGCATGCGGTCGTTCGGCACGGTCAGGATCGACCAGGAGCCGGCCGGCAGGTCGGTCTCGGCGAGGATCTCGCCCAGCACCATCGCCGACAGCGGGGTCGCCGGGGCCGGCTTGAGGATGATCGGGGCGCCGACCGCGATCGCCGGGGCGACCTTGTGGGCGACCAGGTTCAGCGGGAAGTTGAACGGGGCGATCCCCAGCACCACGCCGCGCGGGAAGCGGCGCACCAGCGCGAAGCGGCCCACACCGCCCGGGTCGGTGTCCAGCCGCATGGTCTCGCCGTTGGTGCGGCGCGCCTCCTCGGCGGCCCAACGGAAGACCGACACCGCGCGGCCGACCTCGCCGCGGGCCCACTTGATCGGCTTGCCGTTCTCGGCGGTGATCAGCCGGGCGAGCTCCTCGGAGCGCTCCGCCAGCCGCTTGGCCACGTGGTCCAGGGCGGCGGCCCGCTGGTGCGCCGGGGTCGCGGCGAACACCGGCAGCGCGGCGACGGCGGCGTCCAGCGCCTCCTCGACCTGCGCGTCGGTCGGGATGCTCACCTTGCCGACCAGACGGCCGTCCCAGCTGTTGTGCACCTCGAAGTCGGCGTCACCGCTCGCCCGGCGGCCGGCGAGCCAGAAATCGTACGTGGTGGTCACCGTGGTACCGGCCCTCTCCTCGTCGTCGTACGGCCCACGGGCGTGGGACCCGAACCCGAGGGTAGGGGCGCGGGCGCACCCACCGGATTGGCCGACTAGGAGCGTTCGGCCCGGAGGCCACTCCACCGCGTCCAGGCGGGTGTTCTATTCCTCCCCGGAGCGGAGCGCCAGCCACAACTCCATCCGCACGTCCGTGTCGTCCAGCGAGCGGCCCAGCAGCTCCTCGACCCGGCGCATCCGGTAGCGCAGCGTGTGGCGGTGCACCCCGAGATCGGCCGCCGCCGCGTCCCACTGCCCGTGCCGCGACAGCCACGCCCGCAGCGAGGCCACCAGGTCACCGCGGGCCGTCCGGTCGTGCTCCCGCAACGGCCGCAGCAGCCCCTCCGCGAAGGCCGTCACCGCGTCCTCCCCGAGCAGCGGCAGCAGCGAACCCGCGCCGACCTCCTCGTGGTCCACCGACCGGCGGCCACCGCGCAGCGCCACCGCCAGCGCCCGCTCCGCCTGCGCGTGCGCCGTGCCCGCCTCCTCCAGCGCGGCCGGCGCCGAGACGCCCAGCGACAGGCCCTCGTGCTCCTCCACCGCGCCCAGGCAGGCCCGGTGCACCGCGCCGTTGTCCAGCGCCAGCACCATCAGCCGCGGCCCGTGGGCGCCGTCCTCCCGGGCCACCAGCAGCTTCTCGCCCACCCGGGCACCCGCCTGCTCGGCCCGGTCGCCCAGCTCCGCGAGCGCCTCGGCAGCCTCCGCGTTCGGCCCGGCTCCGGCCACCAGTACCCGTATCGTCCCCTCCGGCAGGCCGCCGAACAGCCCCGCCGCCACCTGCCGGGCCGTCGGCACCTCGCCGGCCAGCACCATCCGCAGCAGCGCCGCACCCATCCGCTCCTCGGCCTGGCGCAGCTCGCGCGAGCGCTCCAGGGTGAGGGTCAGCAGCGCCACCGCCGCGTTCAGCACGTACCGCTCGGTCGGCGTGATCCGGTCCTCGGTCCCCACCGCCAGGAAGCCCCGGGCCCGCCGGTCCGCCCCCAGCGACTGGACCACCACGTAGTCCTCGTCCGCCGTGTCTATCCCCGGCGCGCGCCCCTGCAGCGCGGCACTCGACGGCGCCGGCCGCCGGCGCAGCCGGTCCACCTCCGCCGCCAGCCGCCCCGCCCGGCGGGCCGCCCAGTCCGGCGCCACCACCGACAGCGCACCCGACCCGTCGTACAGCGCCGCCCAGCCCCCCAGCCGGGCCGCCAACCGACGCACCACGGCCGTCGTGCCGTCCTTGCCGAGCGCCGCCCGGGTCAGCTCCTCCTGCGCCTCGAAGCTGGTCGTCACCGCCTCGTACTGCTCCGCGGCGAGCGCCGCCGACACCGCCTTGCTGATCGCGATGAAGGGCGTCGGCTCCGGCACCCGCAGCAGCGGCAGCCCCCGCTGCGCCGCCGCGTCCACCAGCGGCTGCGGCACCTCGGTGTGCGACAGGCCCACCCCCAGGCCCAGCCCCACCACCCCGGCGTCGGCCAGCCGGTGCACGTACGCCTGCAGCTGCGCCGCCGTGCGGCCCAGCTTGATGCCGGTGGTGAGGAGCAGCTCCCCACCCTCCAGGAACGGCGTCGGGTCGTCCAGCTCACTGGTGTGCACCCAGCGGACCTGCCGCTCCAGGTGGTCCGCGCCGGCGAGCACCGTCAGGTGGAGCGAACTGTTGCGGACGACGGAGGCGAGTGTGGGGGGCATGGCACCTTCGAAGGTTCGACCTGACCGCGCCGTTGCGGCCGGGCGAGGAGAGGGACGTGGGACTGGTGAGGGTCTCTCCCCTTCATTATGGACGGCCCGGACAACGGGCACTGCCGAATCCACCTCGAAGGCGATTTCCCCGGCCCCGCGCGCGTCAGCCCCGAAGGTCCACCAGCAGCGGCGGCACCTGCTCCCCCGACACCGCCGTCAGCGACACCACGGCGTGCCCCGCCGGCAACGCGTGCGCGAGGTCCGACGGCGACCACCTCAGCCGCTCCACCTCGCGGGTCGTCACCGACTCGGTCTGCGCCGTGGTACCCGACAAGGCCTTCCGCCCGAGCCGGCCGACCCGCCTCACCACCCCGCCGGACGTGTCGGGGGTGTGGGTGACCGCGGTCTCCTGCACCAGGTGCGTCCCCCAGGCCTCCGAGAACAGCCGCCCGTCCCAGGGCGCGATCCCCGGGAAGGCCATCCGGCAGCCGACCGCGCCGAAGAGCGGCGCCCGCAGCGCCTCCGGCAGGTCCACCAGCGTCCGCAGCAGCAGCACCGCCCCGGCGTTCGCGCCCCGCATCCGCTGCAGGCCGCGGACCGAACCGGCGTCCAGGGCGGCCGAGGCGTCGTCCACCACCAGCCCCGCGAACAGCGAACGGTCCTCCCGGGCGCCCGCCGCCTGCACGAACTGGCCCACCACCAGGCGCGACAGCATCCGGGCGGCCTCCGGGTGGCTGCGCTCGGGCAGCTTCACCCGCACCCGCAGCGGATGGTCCAGCACCCGCATCGCGAACGGGGGGCGGCCGGTGCCGTCGGTCGCGAAGGCGCCCTCGAAGGCCGGCCGGTCCAGCAGCGCCAGCCGGTCCGCCAGCAGCGCCCCTGGATCGTCCGCCCGGCCGCGCTGGCGCTCCCGGTGCTCCAGGTCCCGCTCGTACGCCGTCAGCCGCCCGGCCGCGCCGAGCGCCTTCACCAGCGCCGCCAGCGCGTCGGGCTCGCCGCCCAGCAGGGCCCGCAGCTCGCGCACCCCCGGGTAGCGGCGGTACGCGGCGTGGAACGGGCCGACCACCTGCTGAAGCGCCGTCCGGGCGTTCTCGGCACGGGCCGTCAGCTCGTCCGGCAGGAGCGCGTCGGCCAGTCGGGCGGCGGCGTCGTCCGGATCCCGCGCGCCGCCGTAGAGGTCCAGGCCGTACGCCGAGGCCGGATCGGCGGGGGCGATCACCACGTCGTACCAGGCGTCCGGACCGAGATCGGCGTCCGCCGCCCCCACCACCACCGCGCACGCCGTACCGGCCAGCGCCTGGAGGCACAGCGCCTCCGCCACCGGCCTCGCCAGCCGGGCGGTCTTCCCGGTCCCGGCCGGGCCGACCGCCAGCAGCGAGGTGCCCAGCACTGCCGGATCCAGCGCGAAGCCGGCCGCCCGGTGACTCAGCGGGTTCTTCGGCACGTCCTGGGCCACGCCGAGGCACACCTGGCCGACCAGCAGATCGTGCCGCCGCGCCCGGCCGGGCAGCTCGCGCGATTGGGAGGGGTGCACGAACGCCGCGGCGCCGCGGGCGGCCACCTGCTCGACGAAGGCGGGCACGAACACCGGGTCCGCCTGCGCGGACTCCCAGGCGCGCCGGATCCGCACGTAGTCGACGTCACCGACCGGCTCGGCCTCCAGCCGCGCCGCCGCCTCGGCCGCCCCGCCCCGGCGCAACGAGTCCCACGGGTCCTGGCGGCGGGGGGCCTCCACCGCCCCGGTGTCCTCCTCGGCGGGCTCCTCCCTGGTCACCGCCCGGGACAGCAACGGGGCGGCGTAGCGGCGCCACACCTCGGGCCAGCGGCCCATCCGGCCGAAGACCTTGATGACGGCTCCGATCACCAGGGCGTTCGCGACAAGGAGCGTGAACATGGCCTCCGACTCGGAGGGCGAGGCGAGCGGACCGATGCCCGTCTGCCCGCCGAACCAGACGAGCACGTACATGAGGAGCTGCGTGCCGTACAGGTAGGCGAACCACCCCACCACCGCGTTGAGCGCCGCCCGCAGCAGCAGCGGCCAGGTCGGGACCTTGGCCGCCTCCGCGCGCTCCGGGTCGAGGCGGCGGTAGCCGAGCCGGTAGACGCCCGGTCCCGCGTCGGGCCGCGGGGCGGTGGCCCACTCGGCGAGGTCGAAGGCGGGGTCGCCGGGGCGTTGGTGGGGCAGCGGGGTCGGGGGTCTGGTGGTGGTGCGCTCGCCGTGGTGGTGTGCCCCGTCCTGTGCCATGTACGGCCCCGCTCCCTCGCCCGCCCGGCCCGATCACCGTCGGTGCCGCCATACCCATGCCGCCGTACCGGCGACACGCCCGCGCTCAGGGTAGTGGAGCGGGGCCTGCGGGTAGTCGCACCTCCTGCGCTGGCCGCGCCGGACAAGTCGGACGGCGCACTGCTACCGAGTGGCGCATGCCCGGCCGGGGAGGGCGGCCGTAGCCTGCGAAGCACCGAGCCGAGAAGTCTGGAGAAACCCCATGAGCGCCGTAACGCCGCTCCCGCAGGAGCGCCGCCTGGTCACCGCGATCCCCGGTCCGAAGTCGCAGGAACTGCAGGCCCGCAAGCTGGGTGCGGTGGCGGCCGGCGTCGGCACCACCCTGCCGGTGTACGTCACCCGCGCCAACGGCGGCGTGCTGGAGGACGTGGACGGCAACTCGCTGATCGACTTCGGCTCCGGCATCGCCGTGACGAACGTCGGCAACAGCGCCGAGGCCGTGGTGGCCAAGGCGAGCGAGCAGCTGGCCGCCTTCACCCACACGTGTTTCATGGTCACCCCGTACGAGGGCTACGTGGCCGTCGCCGAGCAGCTGAACGAGCTGACCCCGGGTGACCACGACAAGCGCACGGCGCTGTTCAACTCGGGCGCCGAGGCGGTCGAGAACGCGGTGAAGATCGCGCGCGCCTACACCAAGCGCACCGCCGTCGTGGTGTTCGACCACGGCTACCACGGCCGCACCAACCTGACCATGGGCCTGACGGCGAAGAACATGCCGTACAAGCAGGGCTTCGGTCCGTTCGCCCCGGAGATCTACCGGGTGCCGGTGGCCTACCCGTACCGCTGGCTGACCGGTGCCGAGAACTGCGCCGCCGAGGCCGCCGCGCAGGCGATCGACATCATCAACAAGCAGATCGGCGCGGAGAACGTCGCCGCGATCATCATCGAGCCGATCCAGGGCGAGGGCGGCTTCATCGAGCCGGCCAAGGGCTTCCTGCCGGCGATCGTGGAGTACGCGAAGGCGAACGGCATCGTGTTCGTCGCCGACGAGATCCAGACCGGTTTCTGCCGCACCGGCCAGTGGTTCGCCTGTGAGGACGAGGGCATCGTCCCGGACCTGATCACCACCGCCAAGGGCATCGCCGGCGGTCTGCCGCTGGCCGCGGTGACCGGCCGCGCCGAGATCATGGACGCCGCGCACGCGGGCGGCCTGGGCGGCACCTACGGCGGCAACCCGGTGGCCTGCGCCGCCGCGCTGGGCGCCATCGAGACGATGAAGGAGCAGGACCTCGCCGGCAAGGCGCAGCGGATCGGCGAGGTCATGCTGGGCCGCCTGCGCTCGCTGCAGGAGAAGTTCGACATCATCGGCGAGGTCCGCGGCCGCGGCGCGATGATCGCCGTCGAGCTGGTGAAGCCGGGCGGCAAGGAGCCGAACGCGGAGGCCACCGCGGCCATCGCCAAGGCCTGCCACGCCGAGGGCCTGGTCGTGCTGACCGCCGGCACCTACGGCAACGTGCTGCGCTTCCTGCCGCCGCTGGTCATGCCGGAGCACCTGCTGCTCGAGGGCCTGGACATCCTGGAGGGTGCGTTCGCCACCGTCTGAGCGGTGTCGCGCTCCAGGTCGTGAACCCCCGCCGGAGGGATGTCCGGACAGCGCTGAACGGCCCGTGGAGACCTCTGGTCTCCACGGGCCGTTCGGTTGGGTGGGGCCGTTCCCCAGGTGCCCACGACCGGTTCGGCCGGTGCCCGCGGCTGGTTCGGATCGGGAGCCGGTGAGAGCAGCCGACGGCGTGCCCGGCGAGGCGGCCGGCGTGATCAACGGGAGGGCCCGGAGGTTGTCCGGGGCAGGGTGAAGATGATGTGCGGAATCGCTGAAGGCGCTCGGCTCGGAAGGGCTGTTGACGTAATGTCATCGCAGATGGACAGCGAGCCCCAGCCATTGGCGGAGCCGCCCGCGGAGCCACCCCGAGGGGCGGGTCCGCGCGGGCGCCGCGAGGACAACCAGGCCGCCCCGCGAGGGTCGGTGCACACCGAAGGCCGATCGACCGACCGTCCGACCCACACCCCCCGGGGCGCACGGAACGGCGATCCTCAGAGCCGCCCCGGAGCTCTCCCCCCTGCTCCGGGGCGGCTGTCCGCCGTCCTGGGCGGGGCGGCGCGGTCGGTGGCAGTGCCGGTGTCGGCGGCGGTCGTGCTGGTCCTGGTCTCCTGGCAGGTGGCGGCGGACGGGCCGCTGCTCGGGCTGGACCGCGCGGTCCGCCGGGCGGTGCGGGCGGCCCACCCGGACTCCGTGCTCGATCCGCTCGGCCGACTGCTGTCGGACCTGGGCAGCGCCGTGCCCGCCGTGCCGGTGCTGCTGGCGGCCGGCGTGCTGGCCGCCTGGTGGTGGCGCCGGGCGGGGGCGGCGCGCTGGTGGCTGCCGCTGCCGGTGGCCGGGCTGACCTCGGTGCTGATCCCGCTGCTGGTGGTCCCGGCGAAGGCGGCGTTCGCCAGGCCCGGCCCGCTCGGGGATCCGCTGACGCCGGAGCAGTGGGGCTGGTACCCGTCGGGGCACACCGCGACGGCGACGTTCTCGTACGGGGTGGCCGCGCTGCTGCTGGCCCGGGCGGCGGGGCCGCGGACGGCGCGGGGGCTGGCGGCGGGTGCGGCGCTGCTGGCGCTGGGGGTGGGTGCGGGGCTGGTGTGGAGCGACTTCCACTGGCTGCTGGACGTGGTGGCAGGCTGGTGCCTGGCGGTCCTGGTGCTGTGGGCGCTCGACCGGCGGCTGCCCCGGCCGGGCGCCCGAAGGCCTCAGGCCTCGGACTCCTCGTTGCGGTGAACGAGACCGGCCTCGCCGTTGTCGCGGTGCCACTCGACGACGAGCTCGTCGCGGGTGCCGAAGCGGACGAGGTGGCGGCCGACCACGTCCTCGAGGCCGGGCAAGTTCTCGCGCTCGCCCTCGACGGTCAGCAGCAGCGCGTCCGGGGCGGCCTCCAGCGTGGCGGTGCCTGCGCCGAACACCAGGGTCCCGCGGCCGGTCTCCTCGGAGAAGGTGGCCTCGATCTTGCGGCCCATGTGGGCGGCGAGCTGCTTGGCGTAGCGGCCGGGACGGTCGGTGACGACGCGCGCGGTGGAAACGGGCATGGGCCCTCCAGGGTCGGGGAGGGAACTTAGGGTCCCCTCACTCCTCATCACGCTACCGCAGATACTGAGCTAAGCTCAACATATTTCCCCGGCCGTGCCCGCGGCTCCCTCCGCCGCCCGCCGCAGGCCCCCGACCGGCCCCGATACGCTGGCCCGGACGCCAGCCGAGGAGACCGCCGATGACCACCACGCCGACCGACGATCCGGCGGACCGCCCCTCCGGACCGGGCCCCGGCCCCGGCTCCTCCGGTCCCGGCTCCTCCGATCCCGCATCCGACTCCCCCGGCAGCGCGGCCGAGCTGGCGGACGCGATGACCAGGGCGATCAAGCGGATCCGCCGTCAGACCGGCTGGCGCCTGGAGCCCTACGGCATCACCCCCGGCCAGGCCCGGGCGCTGCGCACCCTCGCCCACGTGCCCGGCTGCGAAACGCCGGACCACGCCATGCGGCTGAGCGACCTCGCCGACAAGCTGCACATCGCCCCCCGTTCGGCCACCACCGTGGTCGACGCCCTCGAGGAGGCTGGCCTGGTCGAGCGCAGCCCCGATCCGGCCGACCGACGGGCCGTGCGGCTGCTGCTGACCGAGGCCGGGCGCGCGGCGGTGGAGCGGATCGGGCAGGTCCGGGACGAGGTGGCGCAGGAGTACTTCGGCGAGGTCAGCCCCGAGGACGAGGAGGTGCTGCTGCGAGTGCTGCGCTCCGCCGAGGCCCGCTTCCTCGCAGCCGGGCCGCCACGGCGCTCGGCAGGCCACGGCGCAGCCCGGTGATCCCCACCCCGGCGATCACCAGCAGGGCGGCCACCGCGGAAGACGGGCTGATCCGCTCGCCGAGCAGCAGCCAGGCCGAGGACATCCCGAACACCGGGACCAGCAGCGAGTAGGGCGCGACGGCGGTGGCGTCGTAGCTGCGCAGCAGGTGGCTCCAGGCGACAAAGCCGAACAGGGTGGACACCAGCCCGACGTAGCCGATCGTGCCGAGCCCGCCGAGGGTAATCCCGCGCAGCGCCCGCAGGTCCGCGGCCGGGCCCTCGACCAGCAGGGACAGGCCCAGCAGCGGCAGCGGCGGGACGGCGCTGACCCACACCATCCAGCGCAGCGCGTCCGGCGGCGCGGCCTTGCGGGTCAGCACGTTGGACAGCCCCCAGGCGACGGCGGCCAGCACCACCAGGGCGAAGGCGCCGAGCGGGCCGTCGAGACCCTGCTCCAGGGCGCTCAGGCCGATGCCCGCGAAGGCGATCGTCAGACCGATCAGCCGCTGTCCGCCGGGACGTTCACCGAGCAGGGCGGCGGCGAACAGGGCGGTGAAGCCGGCCTGCCCCTGGAGGACCAGCGAGGAGAGGCCGGCCGGCATCCCGGCGTGCATGCCGAGGAAGAGCAGCCCGAACTTGACCACCCCCAGGACGAGGCCGACCGCCAGCACCCAGCGCCACGCGACCTTGGGCGGCCCGACGAGGAAGACCGCGGGCACCGCGACGACGGCGAACCGCAGGGCACCGAAGAGCAGCGGCGGGAAGCTGTCCAGGCCGACGTCGATGAGGACGAAGTTGAGGCCCCACACGGCGGCGACCAGGACGGCCAGGGCGATGTGACGGGGGTGCATGCCGCTCGGGGCGGCGGGTGTCGCGGTCATGGGTCGAGCATGGCGTCGTTGATCGTGTAGCACCAGCAACGAAACCTGAAGGCCACACTTTAGGATCGCTGCATGATGGATCTCGGACGCCTCCGGGCGCTGCACGCGGTGGCGGTGCACGGTTCGGTCGGTCGGGCCGCGGCTGCCCTCGGGTTCACGCCCTCGGCGGTCTCGCAGCAGATCGCCAAGCTGGAGCGGGAGACCCGGACGGTGCTGCTGGAGCGTCGGGGCCGGGGCGTGGTGCTGACCGACGCGGCGCGCGAGCTGGCCACCACCGCCCAGGCCGTGCTGGGGCTGGTGGAGCAGGCCGAGGTGCGGCTGGAGGAGCAGCGCGGCCAGGCGGTCGGGCGGCTGCTGGTGGCGGCCTTCCCGTCCGGCGCACGCGGGCTGATGCCCGCCGTGCTGGCCGGGCTGCGGCGGCGCTGCCCGGAGCTGGACGTACGGCTGCTGGAGTGCGACCCGTACCCGGCGGCGGAACTGGTGGCCCGGGGCGAGGTGGACCTCGCGCTGGTGCAGGACTGGCCGAGCGTCCCGCTGCCGGTGCAGGAGGGCCTCGCCCGGCTGGACCTCGGCACCGACCCGGTGGACCTGCTGGTGCCGGACGGGGACGAACTGGCGGCGCTGGACGCGGTGCCGGTGGAGCGGCTCTGCGGGCAGCGCTGGATCAGCGTGCCGCCGGGCAACATCTGCCACGACTGGCTGGTGCGGACCCTGCGGGAGGCCGGCGAGGAGCCGGACGTGCGTTACCAGGTCGGCGAGTTCGAGACGCAGATCGCGCTGGTGGCGGCCGGCCTGGGGATGGGCCTGGTGCCCCGGCTCGGCCGGGGACCGCTGCCGGCCGGGGTGGTGGCCCGGCCGGTGGCCTCCCAGCCGAGTCGGCGGGTGTTCGCGCTCTGGCGGGCCCAGGCCTCCCGGCGGCCGGCGATCACCGAGGCGCTGGCCGCGATGCGGGAGTGCTGGAGCCGGCTCGCCGGGTAGGGGAGGCCGGTCGGCCGACCGGTCCGGCTGGGGGGGCAGGGGTGGAGCTGGGGCCGGCGTGGGGCTCGGGCCGGGGTGAAGCTGGGGCCGCGGTGGGGCTCGGGCCGGGGTGACTGCGGGGCTGCGGCCGGGTGGGGCCGGCTGTCAGTTGGCGAAGCCGATGATCAGCCACATGAAGCCGACCCCGGCCACGGTGCACAGCAGGGTGCTGCGCGAGGGGTGCGGGCTGTGCGCCTCCGGGAGGATGTCGGAGGTCGCCAGGTACAGCAGGAAGCCGGAGAAGAAGCCCAGGTAGAGGCCGAGCAGGTGCTCCGGGATGGTGAAGGCCAGCGTGATCGCGGCGCCGGAGACCGGGGCGAGCGCGTCGGCGGCGAGCAGGGTCAGCGCCCGGCGCCGGTTGTTCCCGTAGAGCCGCGTGATCGTGTACGTGTTGAAGCCGTCGGCGAAGTCGTGGGCGACCACGGCGATGGCCACCACCGTGCCGACCGTGGTGCCGGCCTGGAAGGCGGCGCCGATCGCGAAGCCGTCCATCACGCTGTGGCCGACCAGGGCCAGTGCGGCGGTCAGTCCGATGCCCTGCGCCCCGGCGTGGTGGGTGTGGCCGTGGTGGTGGCCGTGGGTGTGCTCCGCGTACTCGCCCTCGTGGCCGCAGTGGATGGCGACCGCGCGCTCGATCACGTGGATGGTGAGGAAGCCGACCGCGAACATCAGCAGCGCCTGCGGCACGCCGTGCACCTCGCCGGGCGCCTGGTGGAGGGCCTCCGGCAGCAGGTCGAAGGCGACCACGCCGAGCATCAGGCCGGCTGCGAAGCCGAGCACGAGATGGCGGCGGTCGCCGGTCCGCTGGGCGACGAAACCGCCGATCAACGTCATCAGGAACGCCCCGGCGGCGACCAGGACGGCGGTCATCGGGCTGCCTCCCGCGCCGGCCCGGCCGGATGGCCGGTACCGCCGTGTGGTCTGCCGAGCGCTGTGCCCATTCCTCTCCCCCTGGGATCCGCCCGTGGCCGGGCCGACCGCCGACCGTACCGGACGGCCGTTCGACGGTGATCGCCCGGGGGGTGCCTGGGCCGACGGGGTTCGGTCCTCAGCCTCGGCCCGGGGCCGGTGGGTCGCCCGCCGGGTGGGCCGTCGGAGTGAACGCCGTGGCAGGAGCGACCCCGCCCGACCGGCTCGGGGGCGGGTCGGGCAGGGCAGCAGGCCGGGGTCCAGGTCCGGGTCCAGGTCTGGATCTGGGTACGGGTCCGGGCCCGGGCCCGGGTCCGGGTCCGGGGCGGCGGTTCGTCAGAGGCCTGCGGCGAGGGGCAGCCCGAGGTGGGTACGGGCGAGTTCGCGAACGCCGTCACCGTCGATCAGGTGGATGTGCCGGTGGCTCTCCTCGGCGGTGAGGTCCAGGGCCTCGTCGGTGAAGCGGCCGGTGGTGAGCCGCAGGCCGCGTTCGGCGGACTCCTCGGCGACGGCCTCGGCGAGGGTCATGATCTGCTCCGCACCGACCGGCGTGGCACCCCTCGACGCCCAGACCACCCAGCGGCCGGGCAACGCGCTGCCCGGGGACCCCTCGCCGGTGGCGACCAGCCCGTCCGGGCCGCGCAGCCGGACGCTCCACTCGGCCAGCCCTCCCCTGGTGAGCAGGTCGCGCACCAGCTGGGCGAACTCGTTGGCGGACAGGTCGGGCGCGGCCGGGACGGCGGCCCCGGCCTGGGCGGCCGGCTGGACGACGGTCCGGGCGTACGGGTCCGGGGTGACGGCGGCGCCCAGCTGGCGCAGCCGGACCAGGGCCTCGTCCTGCTCGGCGTCGGCGTAGACGCCCTCGCCGTCGCGCTCCTCGTACGGGGCCTCCGGCGGCAGCAGCCGGGTGCGGGCCAGGGCGTCGCGGTCGGCGTCCACGCTGAGCAGGCAGAGCGGCTCGGCCGCACCGGGCTCGCGCAACCAGCCGTTCAGCACGACACCGGCGAGTATCTCGTCGGTGTCGACGGCGTCGGCGGCCTGCAGGGCGCGCAGCGCGAGCCGGGCGACCAGCCGTAGGTAGTCGGTGGCCCGGTCGGCGGGCGGACGCGGCACGGGCAGGATGTCGCCGTCGGGGGCGAGCCGGTAGCCGGTGAGGGAGGGCACCAGGTCGAGCGGGGGCAGGTCGAGGTCCAGCACGGCGGTGCGGGTGAGCGGGCGGAACACCGCCCGGCAGGGGGCGGCGAGGTCCTGGGTGGCCGTCTCGGCGGCGGCCAGGGCCCGCTCCAGGAGCGACTCCACCGCGGCGGGCTCGGCCAGCCGGTAGGCGCGCCGGCACTCCTCCAGGCTCTCGTTGTACTCGCGCACGGCGCGGGCGCGGGCCTCCTCGGCCTCCTCGTGGGCGCGCCGGGACTCGTCGGCCGCCGGACGGTCGGCCTCGGCCCGGCGGGTGCGCCACTCGCGCAGGGCCCGCTGGTGGGCCAGCCGGGCCTGAGCCAGTTCGCGCTGGTACCCGGAGTCGAGCAGGCGGCGGGACGGCCCGGCCTCCGGGTCGGCGGCGGGCGGTTCGGCGGGTGCGAAGTCCGCCCAGCGGGGTTCGGGCTCGTCGGTCGTGGCCGCGTCGTCGCCCGGGTAGGGGCGGGGTTCGTAGTGGCGCAGTTGGCTCTCGAAGTCCATGGCGGAGACGGGCAGCGCGGCCCGCCGCAGCAGGTCGGTCAGCCGGTCGTGCTCGGCCTGGACGGTGAGGGTGCGGTGGTGGGCCAGGGCGGCGGCCCGGGCATGGGCGGCGATGCCGTCCCCGGGGTCGCTGGCGCCGGGGTCCGTGCTGCCGGGGCCGGTGGTGCCGCCGGCGGACGGGCCGTCACCCGCCGCCCCGTGTCCGGGGCGGTCGGGTGCGGTCCGGCCGTCGACAGGGTCGTCCGAGTCCGGGTCCTGGTCGGCGCCGAGGTCGCGGAACACCGAGGCGAGGAAGCCCGGTTGGGGGAACGGGACGGTGTCGGTGCCGTCGGACCGGCCGTCTGCTGAGTACTGCATCGGTCGTCGTTCCCCCATGCTCGTCCGGCGCCTGCCCGGGCGGCCGGCCGGCCCGCGACCCCCGCCCCCTGCCGGACATTGTCCACCGAACGGACGCGGCGGTCAGCCGAGCCGGTCAGTTGGTCCGGGTGTTGGTCAGGTGCAGGCCGATGTAGCCGACGTAGATCCGGCCACTTCCGGAGCAGTCGTCCAGGTAGTGCAGCCGGGGCGCGGTGCGGCCGCCGCCGATCCGCAGGTGCGCGCCCATGAACGCGCGCCGGGTGGCGTCCACGCATTCCGGGACCGGCAGCATCCGTTCCCGCTTCCACTTGGTGTGGCTGAAGACCGTCCGGGACTCCCCGCGCACCGCCTTGCGGGGCGGGAAGCGGTGACAGCCGTCCGGGGTGTGCTCGCACCACTGCTTGAAGTCCCCGCCCGCCGCCCCGCGCACGGCCGCCTCGGCGTACTCCTGCAGGGCCGTCAGGCCGTCCCAGGCGAGTCGGGCCCAGCCGGCGCCTGCGCACTGGAACCCGTCCAGCGCCAGCGCCGCCTTCTGGTCTCCGGTGAAGGTCAGCAGCGGGAACTCGCCGAGCCGCGCCATCAGTTCGGTGAAGGTCTCGGGCTTGCCGAGCCGGCCGGAGGGCTGAGCGGCCCGCCGGCCGACGAGAGAGGGACCGCCGAGCGAGGGACCGCCGTGGGACGGGCCGGAGAGCGACGGACCGGAGAGCGACGGACCGGAGAGCGACGGACCGGAGAGCGACGGACCGGAGAGCGACGGGCCGGAGAGCGACGAGCCGATGCCCGGGCTGCTGCAGTGACGGCCGGTCAGGCCTCGCCCGACGGTCCGGAGGCGCCCCTGCTGGCCCTCGTGGCCCTCCCTGCCCTGGGCGCGGTCGCGGCGCTCCAGTCGCAGGGTGCGGCGGACCCGCTCCAGTTCGTCGGCCCTGGCCTGCTGTTCGGCGCGGTCCTGCTGCTCCTCGCGGGCGAGCGCGGCCAGCTCGGCGGCCCCCTCGACGGCCGGAGCGAGGGCCTGGTCAACGCCCGCTGCGGTCGGCCGGTCGGCGGACCGGCGGAGCTGGGGCGGCGGGACGCGCAGGACCGGAACGGCCGCGAGCGGGGGTGGAAGCGGCTGGTCGGCGGCGAGGCGGCGCGGCTCGCGGGCGAGCAGGCCGGCGGCGCGGCGCAGATCCTGCTCTATTCGGCCCCGGGCGAGTACCGGATGTCGGGCGCCGTCCTGCCGGGAGGCCGGGTCGACCTCGGGCAGGTAGGTGCGCACCGCACCGCCGTACACGGTGTGGTACTCCAGCGCGACGTTGAAGCCGGTGCGGGCACCCGGATCCAGCACGTAGGCGGTGGCGAGGCCGGGCAGCTGCCGGCAGAGCGGGCGGACCACGTCCTCGACCCAGCGCTCGAGCGGGAGGTTCACCGGGACGCTGGCGACCACGGTGGGCAGTCGGCGTTCCGGGTCGCAGAGTTCGTCGATCAGGGCGTCGACCCCGTCGGCCGTGATCACCCGGGGTGCCGGGTGCACGGCGGCCGGGCCGTCGGTGGCGTCGAGCAACGGGAGGAGGGTCCGGGCGAGTTCGGGCACCGGCACCCGGCACGGGGTCCGCACACCGCTGCCGGTGCTGTGGGCCTCGGCCTCCAGCCGGAACCAGGTGCGGCCGTCGGCGCCCGTGGCCACGGTGACGGTGAGCTGCCCGGTGCCGTGGGGGGCCGGGGTGCGCAGCCGGCGGCGGTCGTAGCGGCCGGCACCGGAGGGGCCGCGCAGCGGGCCGTGGTCCCGGTCCAGCAGGACGCGGTCGCCCAGGCGGAGCCGTTCGGCGGCGAGGGGGGTTCCCGGTTCGGCCGGCCAGGCGGCCCGACGGGCCGGTGGGGGCTCCTCGCAGCCCTCCTGCTTGAGCCAGGAGGCGAGTTGCTCATCGGCCAGGGCGACGGCCTCGGCGTGCGGGAGGGCGGTGGTGACGGTCATCCGGTAGGGCGTCGCGGGGCCCCGGGGGCCGGGTAGGTCGGCACCGGCGGGCGACGGCGAGCGGTCTGAGGTCATGCGCATACCTCCGTGGTGCGGGGTGGGGTCTGGTGTCCTCCATCGATGGTTTTCGTCCGGTTCGGCCGGATCCTTGCCCAGGAAACGCCACGGCCCGGAGCGGAAGTTCCAACTCCGGGCCACGACACTACGTTCGGGTGAATCTGCTCAAGCGGCCTTCCGCGTGGCGCGACCGCTCGGCTACGGGAAGCGACCCTGGCCGGAGGTTCCGGACGGCTGTCCGGGCAGTTGCCCGGCGGTTCCCCGGGTAGTCGTCCGACCGTTCCCCGCGCTGGTCCCCAGGCGGCTCTCCGGGCTGGTCTCCGGGCTGATCCCCCGGCAGCTCAGACCGGCACTTCGACGTAGCTGCGACCGACCGGGACCGCCACCGAGGCGCCGCCGGTGGCCTCGGCCAGCCAGGTGTGGAACGCGGCGACCTCCGGTTCCGGCACGCCCACCTCGATCCGCACCCCGTCGGCCTGGTAGGAGAGGTCGTTCACCGCGTACCCGGCGGCCCGCAGGTCGTTCTCCACCCGACCCGCACGCACGTGGTCCGCCGTGACCGCCAGCAGCGCGACCGGCCGCCGCTCCAGCAGGCCGATGCCGTCGACCGCCTCCGACACCGCGCTCCCGTACGCCCGCACCAGACCGCCGGCGCCGAGCTTGATCCCGCCGAAGTAGCGGGTCACCACGGCGACGGTGTCGGTCAGGCCACGGCGGCGCAGCACCTCCAGCATCGGGACCCCGGCCGTGCCGCCGGGCTCGCCGTCGTCGCTGGAGCGTTCGCGGCGCTGCTCGTCGCCGACCACGAAGGCCGTGCAGTTGTGCCGGGCGTCCCAGTACTGCTTGCGGATTCCGGCGATGAAGGCCTGCGCCTCCTCCTCGTCGGCAACCCGGGCGAGGTGGCAGATGAACCGGGACTTCTTGATCTCGATCTCGTGGCTGCCGGCCCGCCGGATGGTGAGGTACGGCCTGCTGGTCGGTTCCGGCGTGGCGGACATGGCGCGGTACTTCTCCCGGAAACGACGACGGCTGGCGGCGCGCACCCCGGTGTCCCGGAGCCGCACCGCCAGCCTAGGCGCAATGCCGGTGACTTTAGGTTGTGTCGCGCGGGGTGATGGTTGGTGTTGCTGGTTGTGGTGGTGGCCAGTTGTGGTGCTGGGCCCGCTTGAGGGGCCAGTTGGACATCTTGCGTTTGATGACTCGCGGGCAGGTCCGTTGACGGCGCGGAGGCAGCAGGCGTTCGGCGATCTCAGCCAGGGTGCGGGTCAGTGCTGCGGCGAGTCGTCCGGGGGGATAGCGCCGCCTGGGCGGGGACCTGGCGGCGCACGACCCGCAGGCTGCGGGTGAACGAGAGCCGATCGGGGTCCAGACCCTCGTGGAGGGCGGCCTGGTGCATCAGCCGCCGGATGGCGTGGTGGACGAGCAGGAGGCCGTAGACCTCCTGCTCGACGCCCCATGGGTACTTCGAGCGCAGGACGAGCTTGGGACCGCGCTGATGGGTCTTGATCTCGTCCAGGGTGGTCTCGATCTCCCAGCGCTGGGCGTAGAGCGCGGCCAGCTCGGCGGCCGGCGCCTCCTTCGGATCGAGGAGGGTGGTGACCAGCCGGTAGAGCGTGGCGTCGCCGGTGCGGGCGAGGGTGTACTCGATGACCCGCACGGTCACCGGGTTGCGGCGGCTGCGGCGGTCGGGCTCCGCGTGGACGGTGCTCAGGTACGAGCCGTCGTCGAGGACTCGCACGACGGGCAGGTTCGCGCTCTTGCGGACCCGCCACAGCAGGTCGGCTCCGGTGGCCCGGGCCTGCTGCCACAGCTCGAAACCGTAGAAGCCCCGGTCGGCCAGCAGCAGCATCCCGGCTTCCAGGTGGGTGAACAGCCGCCGGGAGAGCGTTTGCTCGCTGACCGACAGCGGGCCCACCTCGGAGCCGAAGACGCAGTGGGTGCCGCACTCGGCCAGCCCCACGACCCTGGCCTGCGGGAACGCGCCCGTCCCGCGCCCCGTGCCCGGGCGGCCGAAGAACGCGTCGTTGGCCTCGGTATCGGCCAGGTCCAGCGTGGTGCCGTCCATCGCCACCACGCGCCAGCGCCGGTACCAGGCACCCGCCGTCTCCGGCGCGGCCACCGGTCGGCACACCCGCGCGAACAGCAACCGCAACGGCTCCGGGCCCAGCCGCCGCCGGGCCCGGCCGATCGCGGCGGTCGTCGGCACCCGCCACGACCGCCGCCCGTCCCCCAGTCCCTCGCCCAGCAGCCGCGCGACCTCCTCGTAGCCCTGCCCGAAGAACAGGCACATCGCCAGCACGAAGTACACGACCACCCGAGCCGGCAGCAGCCGACTCCTCTTCTCGCCGCGCCCGGTCTCCGCGATCACCTCATCGACCAGACCCGGCGGAAACGCCTGGGTCAGCACCCCGATCGCGATCCGGTCCGACAACCGCTCACCCGCAGGCGACTTGACCTGCCCCACCCTTGCCACACCACAACCAACGAGCCCCAGACACCAAAGTCACCGGCATTGAGCCTAGGCCCTGTCCGGACGGCCGGAACGCCGGCGGCGGACCGTCAACGGCAGGACCGTCAGTGACCGGACCGTCAACGGCCGGAGCGTCAGCGGCCGGCGAGGGCGTCCAGCTGGGCGCGGTCGAGCCCGGTCAGCGCCGTGACCTCGGCCGGGTCGACGGCACCGCAGTCCAGCCCGCGCAGCAGGTAGCCGCTGAGCGCCCGGGCGGTGGCCGGCTCGTCCATCACGTCACCGCCCGCCTTGGCGACGTACGCGGCCAACCGGGCGGCGGCGGCCGCCAAGCCCTCGCGGTAGAAGGAGTACACCGCGACGTACCGGGTCGGCAGGTGCGCCGGGTGCATGTCCCAGCCCTGGTAGTAGGCGCGGGCCAGCGAGCGGCGGACCAGGTCGTGGTGGAGCTTCCACGCGGCGTGCACCTGCTCGGTGGAGCCGGTGGGGATCACGTTGGTCGAGCCGTCGGAGAGCCGGACGCCGGTCCCGGCCGCGGCGACCTGCATGACGGCCTTCGCGTGGTCGGCGACCGGGTGGTCCATGCTCTGGTAGGCCGCGCTCACCCCGCAGGAGGCGCTGTAGTCGAAGGTGCCGTAGTGCAGGCCGGTGGCGCGGCCCTCGGCCGCCTCGATCATCAGGGCGACGGTGGCGCGTCCGTCCGGTCCCAGGATGGCCTGGGTGGTCTCGATCTGGATCTCGAACCCGATCCGCCCGGCCGGCAGCCCGGCGCGGCGCTCGAAGTCCTCCAGCAGCCGGACCAGGGCGGTGACCTGCTCGGCGTAGGTCACCTTGGGCAGGGTCAGCACCAGGCCGTCCGGCAGACCGCCGTTCGCCACCAGGGTGGCGAGGAAGAGCTCCAGGGTGCGGATGCCACGGGCGCGGACGGGCGCCTCCATGCACTTGATCCGGATGCCGATGGACGGCGGGGCGCTGCCGTCGGCGACCGCGGCGGCGACCAGCTCGGCGGCGCGGAGCGCGGCCGCGTCCTCCTCGGCGTCCGGGCGCGGGCCGTAGCCGTCCTCGAAGTCGATCCGCAGGTCCTCGATCGGCTCGCGCAGCAGCTTGGCGCGGACCCGGGCGTGCACGTCGGCGAGCAGGTCGCCGTCGGCGACGCCGAGGGCTCGGGCCAGCTCGGCGGGGGTGGCGGCGTGGGTGTCGAAGGCCTCGAGCGCCTGGCGGCCCCAGTCCCGCACGGTCTCGGCGCCGAAGGCGTCGGCCGGGACGTAGACGGTGTGCACCGGCTGCCGGCTCCCGGAGTCGCCCGGGTAGCGGCGCGCCAGGTCGGCGTCCACCGGGGCGAGCAGCGCCTCCACGGCGGCGCGGGCGGTGGCGGAGAAGGACGCCCCGCCCGTCGGCCCGGTTCCGTCGACCTCGACCTGCGACATCCGCACTCCTCCGTGCCGAACCAGCTCTTCAACAGTTTGTTGAGGCGAAGGTAGCTGCGGCGGGGTCGGGCGTCAATGGCCGACCGAGCGGTGGACGCGGGGTGGGTCAGTCCCTCCCGGCGGCGGCGTAGCGGTCGCGCAGCTGCGGGTAGAGCTCGGCGACCTCCTTGGGGTGGACCGAGCCGTCCGGCCCCTTGCCGGTGAGGCCGTACTCGGCCGTCAGCCAGGCGGCGAGGCGCTGGGGGTCGGGCTGGTGGCCGTGGTTGTCGATGTAGGAGACCAGGGCGTCGTAGGCGATGTCCTGGTCGAGCGGAACGAGCCCGTGGCGGTCCTCGGGCAGCTCGGCCAGGCCGGGCTCCTCGGCCGCGACGGGCTGCCCGGGCTGCCCGGCCTGCATCGGCCGCTCGGCCTGGCCGTGCTGGGCGGCCGGAGCCGGCTGCGGTCCCGCCGGGTCGGGCTGCGCGGCGACCGGGCCCTGGGCCTGCGCCCGGGGCGCCGGAGCCGGGGCGGCCGAGGAGGCCGGGGCGGGTGCCTCGGTCGAACGCGGCGGCTTGAACCACGGCGAGGCCTGGCCGGGCACCCGTCCACCGGTGGCCGGGTCGACCGAGTGCCCGGTGGTGCGGATCGGACGTGCCGTCCAGACGTTCAGCTCCTCGCCCCGGGGCTGCGGAGCCGGCTCCGTCGCCTCCGCGGGCTCCTGGGCGACGCGCAGCCGGACGGCGTGCAGCTTCGCCAGCATCGGCGCGGCGACCTCGGGCGACAGCGGCGCGGCGGCTGCGGCCGCGGCTGCCGGCCCTGCGGCGCCAGCCGGGGCTGCGCCCACCGGTGCTGCGCCGGCCGGGGCCTCGACGGAGGACTGCGCCTGGGCCTGGGACGGGACGTGAGCCGGCTCCGGGCGAGGCTGCTGCGGGTGCGGAACCGACTGCTGGGCCGCGCCCGCCGCGCCGGCGGCGGCCACCGGGGCGATGGCCGCGGCGTTGCGGCTCTGCTGGAGCTGCAGTTCGAGCCCCTTGGCCTCGTTCTCCGCCGTGAGTTCCTTGGCCTCGCGCTCGCGGGCCTCCTCATCCAGCCGGTCGAGCAGCGACGGGTCCAGCGGGACGCCGAACTTGGCGAGCTTGAGCGGCAGCAACGCCTGGATGGGCGCCGACCGGCGCCAGCCGCGGCCGTAGCGGAAGCGCAGCTGCGCGCGGTAGACCAGGCGGTTCTGTTCGAGCCGGATGACCTCGTCGTAGGAGCGGAGCTCCCAGAGCTTCATCCGCCGCCAGAGCCGGAAGGTCGGCACCGGCGAGAGCAGCCAGCGCATCACCCGGACCGACTCCATGTGACGGTCCGCGGTGATCGCCGCGATCCGGCCGACCGCGTGCCGGGAGGCCTCGACCACGACCACGAACAGCACCGGGATGACGGCGTGCATCCCCATGCCGAGCGGGTCGCCCCAGGAGGCCGCCGCGTTGAAGGCGATGGTGGCGACGGTCAGCAGCCACGCCGTCTGACGCAGCATCGGGAAGGGGATCCGCAGCCAGGTCAGCACCAGATCGAGGGCGAGGAGCACGACGATGCCCGCGTCGACGCCGATCGGGAAGGCGTAGGAGAAGGCACCGAAACCTTTCTCCACAGCCAGCTCGCGCACCGCGTTGTACGAGCCCGCGAAGCCGATGCCCGAGATGATGCAGGCACCGGCAGCGACCAGGCCGAGCAAGCCGCGATGGGCCTTGGTGAGCGTTGGGCGTGCCATTACGTCTATCAACCCCTGGATCTCGGCTGCTGCCGTACGCGCCTCGGCTGCCGGTTCCCGCCAGTCAGGCCGCCGGACGGCTGAGCACCCTCCGGGCTCGGCCCATCGGAGTTTACTCGTACGCGTGTTTCACCGTTTCCGCAGCCTGGAGGGCAACGCCCCGGCAGGCGGGAACAGCGCCCCCGGGGCCGTTCGGCCCGTCAGCGGTTCTGCACCGCCGTGCCGTTGAGGTAGGCCAGCACGGCCATCACCCGCCGGTTGGCGTCCTCGTCCGGAGCGAGCCCCAGCTTGCTGAAGATGTTGGCGATGTGCTTGGCCACGGCGCCGTCGCTGACCGAGAGGCGGGCGGCGATCGCCGAGTTCGAACAGCCCTCGGCCATCAGCTCCAGCACCTCGCGCTCGCGCGGGGACAGCCCGAGCAACGGGCCGGGGCGACGGGACGTGGTCTGCATCAGCTTGGCGATCACGTCCGGGTCCATCGCCGTCCCGCCCGCGGCCACCCGGCGGACCGCGTCGATGAACTGCCCGGCGTTGAACACCCGGTCCTTCAGCAGGTAGCCGACGCCGCCCGTGCCGTCGGCCAGCAACTCCCGCGCGTACAGCTGCTGGACATGCTGGGACAGCACCAGCACCGGCAGCCCCCGGATCTCCCGGCGCGCCTTGAGCGCGGCCTGCAGCCCCTCGTCGGTGAGCGTGGGCGGCAGCCGGACGTCGACCACGGCGACGTCCGGGCGGTGGGTCAGCAGCGCCTCCAGCAGTTCGGGGCCGGTCTCCACGGCGGCCGCGATGGTGAACCCATGCGCTTCCAGGAGGCGGATCAGGCCTTCGCGAAGGAGGTAGAGGTCCTCGGCGAGGACAACTCGCACGGCAGCTCCAAGGTGATGGTGGTGGGACCGCCCGACGTGCTGTCGATGGCGAGGACACCGTCGAAGGTACCCAATCGGCGCTCGATCCCGCGGAGGCCCGTACCGCGCGACGGATCGGCCACGCCGACGCCGTCGTCGGTCACCGTGACCCGCAGCAGGCCGGCCCGGTACAGGATGTCCACCCACACCTGCTCCGCCCCCGAGTGCTTGGCCGCATTGGCCAGCAACTCGCTGATGCTGAAGTACGCGGCGGCCTCCACCGGGGCCGGCAGCCGGTCCGGCAGGCTCACGCACACCTCCGTCGGCAGCGCGCTGTCCAGTGCCAACGCCCGGACGGCATCCCCCAGTCCGCGCTCCGCCAACACCGGCGGGTGGATGCCGCGAACCAGGTCGCGCAGTTCCTGCAGCGCCCGCGCCGAGGACTGCCGAGCCTCGGCGAGCAGTTCCCTCGCGGCCGCCTGGTCGGTCTCCATGAGGTGCTCGATGGTGCCCAGCGTCATCCCGATCGCGACCAGCCTCGCCTGCGCACCGTCGTGCAGATCGCGCTCTATCCGCCGCAGCTCGGCCGCCTGGCTGCCCACCGCGTCCGCCCTGGTCTCGGTCAACTCCGCCACCCGCCGGGTCAGCTGGGCGTGCGTCGCCCGGCCGTCCTGGTCCAGCACCCGGCGCGCCACCTCCGCGTAGCCGCGCACCGCGAGCGGGGCCAGGAGCACCCCCGCGAGGACCGTCCCGATCCCCACCGCGAACCTCAGGAGGACCGGCCTCACGTACGGACTCAGCGGGCCGACGCCGACCGCGAGGTCCGGCCCCGACACCGTGCAGGCCGCCCCCAGCACCAGCAGGACGGCCACCGGACCGGCCAGGGCGGCGACCAGGAAGGGGTTCACCACCAGCCAGGCCAGCTCGGCGCGGGTGGTGCGGTCCCGCAGGCCCCAGTGGACCAGTTGCACGTACTTCGCGACCAGCCGGGAGCGGTGGTACGAGTACCCCGTCCACCAGTGCCCGCGGTCGTCCAACTCCAGCTCCGGCCGCGGTCCGTACGCCACCGGCAGGCGGATGCCGTACCAGCGGTCCAGGAACCCGCGCGTGCGGTTCGCGGTCCTGCGGACGAGGGTGGCCGCCACCAAGGAGCCGGCCACCACGGCAGCGGCGAGGGCGATCATGGATCCTGGGGCGTAGTACCAGAGGAACCGTTGCGTCACCACTCCGGCGAAGACGGCCGCCACGACCGGCAGGATGAACCCCACGGCCGCGGCCAGCGCCACCTGGGCCAGCCGGACCAGCCCCTGACCACCGGCTTCGAAGGCCGCCCGGGTCTGCGCACGCACGGACGTGCCGCTGGTACTAGTCACTGTGGTCACGCGAGCTCCTGATTCCGGTACCGATCGTCCTCCCTCAGTGTTCACGAACGACCGGCGTCGGGCAGTGGCCGTGGCACCCCGATTCCGAGGTGGACCTAGGTCCACCTGTCGATGGCCGAAGCAATACCCGGCCGGCGATCGGAACGGATCGAAAACGTTGAGAAATCAGGAAAGGCCGGGAAGGCCGAGAAGGCGAGAGACGGCAAGAGACGGCAAGAGACGGCAGAGAGAGCGTGAAAACGCGAAGAACCCCCATCCGGGGATCCGGATGGGGGTTCTTCAGAAGAATTGTTCGGCGGCGTCCTACTCTCCCACAGGGTCCCCCCTGCAGTACCATCGGCGCTGTGAGGCTTAGCTTCCGGGTT